>JAOAEA010000047.1:6515-29823 GCA_026417035.1 Burkholderiales bacterium | reverse complement strand
AGATGTGTATAAGAGACAGCACCAGTTTCAGCGGCATGCGCAACACATCGCGCAGGATGATTGCCGGCAGCATTTCGGTGTTGCGCCGTGCATGCCAGATCCGGGCTTTCACGCCCGCTTCACGGCGACCGGGCGAAGCTACCGCTATGTCCTCTACAACCACCCCGTCCGCCCGGCCCTCGCCGCACCCTACGTCGGCTGGTTCCACCTCCCGCTCGACGCGGCGAGGATGCAGGCGGCCGCCGCGCTCCTCGTCGGCCGGCACGACTTCAGCGCGTTCCGCGCGGCCGAGTGCCAGGCGAAGACGCCGGTGCGCACGCTCTCCCGCGCGAGCCTCGTGCAGCATGGGCCCTACCTCGTCTTCGAGTTCACCGCCGACGCCTTCCTCCACCACATGGTGCGCAACGTCGTGGGCGCGCTCGTCTACGTCGGGAAGGGCCGGTATCCGCCGGACTGGATCGCGGAGCTGCTCGCGAGCCGCGACCGCGCGCGCGGCGCGCCGACGTTCGCGGCGCAGGGCCTCTACCTCGCCGCGGTCCACTATCCGCCCGAGTGGACCTTTCCGCCGTTTGCCCCGATGATGCCGTTCCTCGGGCTCGCCGAGCACCGCGCATGAGGACCCGGATCAAGATCTGCGGCATCACGTCGGTTGCCGACGCCCTCGCCGCCGCGGCGGCAGGCGCCGATGCGGTCGGCCTCGTGTTCTACCCGCCGAGCCCGCGCGCCGTGACGCCCGCGCGCGCTGCCGAGATCGTGCGCGCGCTGCCGCCGTTCGTCACGGCCGTGGGGCTGTTCGTGAACCCCGACCCGGCCGAGGTCGAGGCGACGCTCGGCGCCTGCCCGCTCGGGCTGCTCCAGTTCCACGGCGACGAGCCGCCGGATCTCTGCGAGCGGTTCGGGCGCCCCTACCTCAAGGCTGCGCGGGTTCGCGCGGGGGTGGATTTGCTAGAATCCCTCGCTCCCTACGCCGCCGCTGCAGGCTGGCTGCTCGATGCCTACCGGCCGGGCGAATACGGCGGCACCGGCGCGACGTTCGATTGGGGCCTGATTCCGAGAGGGCTGCGGCGGCCGGTCGTGCTCTCCGGCGGCCTCACCCCGGAAAACGTCGCCGAGGGCGTCCGCCGCGTGCGCCCTTGGGCGGTCGACGTGTCGAGCGGGGTGGAGTCGGCCAAGGGCATCAAGGACGCGGCCCGCATCGCCGCGTTCGTCGCAGGAGTGCGCCATGCAGATGTATGACCTCCCGGACAGCCGGGGGCATTTCGGCCCGTACGGCGGCGTGTTCGTCGCCGAGACGCTCGTGCACGCGCTCGAGGAGCTGCGGGCCGCCTATGCGCGCTATCGCGACGACCCGGAATTCCGGGCCGAGTTCGGTTACGAGCTCGAGCACTTCGTCGGGCGCCCGAGCCCCGTCTACCACGCGAAGCGCTGGTCGGAGCGGCTCGGCGGCGCGCAGATCTATCTCAAGCGCGAGGACCTGAACCACACCGGCGCGCACAAGGTGAACAACACCATCGGCCAGGCGCTGCTCGCGCGCCGCATGGGCAAGCCGCGGGTGATCGCCGAGACCGGCGCCGGCCAGCACGGGGTGGCGACCGCGACCGTCGCGGCGCGCTACGGGATGGAGTGCGTCGTCTACATGGGCTCGGAGGACGTGAAGCGCCAGGTGCAGAACGTCTACCGGATGAAGCTCCTCGGCGCGACCGTCGTCCCGGTGGAATCGGGCTCGCGCACGCTCAAGGACGCGCTGAACGAGGCGATGCGCGACTGGGTCACCAACGTCCGTGACACGTTCTACATCATCGGCACCGTCGCCGGCCCGCACCCCTACCCGATGATGGTGCGCGATTTCCAGTCCGTGATCGGCAAGGAGTGCATCGAGCAGATGCCGCGGATGTGCGGCCGTCAGCCCGACATGGTGATCGCGTGCGTCGGCGGCGGCTCGAACGCCATGGGCATCTTCTACCCCTACATCCCCTACGACTCGGTGGAGCTCGTCGGCGTGGAGGCGGGCGGGGAGGGCGTCGCGACCGGCCGGCACGCCGCGTCGCTCAGCGCCGGAGTCCCGGGAGTGCTGCACGGCAACCGGACCTACCTCCTGCAGGACGCGGACGGGCAGATCGTGGAGACCCACTCGATCTCGGCCGGCCTCGACTATCCCGGCGTCGGCCCCGAGCACGCCTGGCTCAAGGACTCGGGCCGCGCGCGCTACGTGACCATCGACGACGCGGAGGCGCTCGCGGCGTTCCACGACTGCTGCCGGCTCGAGGGCATCATCCCGGCGCTCGAATCGTCGCACGCGCTCGCCTACGCCGCGAAGATCGCACCCACCCTGCCGCGAGAGCGCATCCTGCTCGTCAACCTCTCGGGCCGGGGCGACAAGGACATGCACACGGTCGCCGAGAAGTCGGGGATCCGGTTTTAGCAGCGTGATGCGAAACGCAGGCATGTCGGCCACGAGATCCCCGCGGGAAAGCCTTCCGCGAGCGAGGCGCGCGTCTCGCGTCAGTGGCTTTGGGGATCCAAAAGGGGCCGTGGCCCCTTTTGCATCAACTTTCTAGGCGCCGCGACGCGACCGCCTCCGCGAAGCCGATGTCGAGGATCCAGCCCGTCTTCGAGCGCCTCTCCCGCGAGCGGCGCAAGGCGCTGATCCCGTTCGTGACGGCGGGCGACCCTTCGCCGGCGCACACCGTCCCCCTGATGCACGCGCTGGTGGAAGCGGGCGCCGACGTCATCGAGCTCGGCGTGCCTTTCTCCGATCCGATGGCCGACGGCCCGGTCGTCCAGCGCGCGAGCGAGCGCGCGCTCCGGCAGCGCGTCGGGCTCGAGGCCGTCCTCGGGTTCGTCGCCGAGTTCCGCAGGCGCGACGACCGTACCGCCGTGGTCCTGATGGGCTACGCGAACCCGATCGAGGCGATGGGCGCCGAGCGGTTCGCGGCGCGGGCACAGGCCGCGGGCGTGGACGGCGTGCTCGTCGTCGACTATCCGCCCGAGGAGAGCGCCGCGTTCGCCGGCGTCGTGCGCGCGCACGGCATGGACCTCATTTTTCTCCTCGCGCCGACCTCCACCGATGCGCGCATCGCGGAGGTCGCACGGCTGGCGAGCGGCTACATCTATTACGTTTCGCTCACCGGCGTCACGGGCGCGGCGACGCTGGACGTCAGCGACGTGGCGGCGCGGCTCGCCGCGATCCGCGCGCAGACCAGCTTGCCGCTCGGCGTCGGGTTCGGCATCCGTGACGCCGCGAGCGCGCACGCGGTCGCGCGGGTCGCCGACGCCGTGGTGATCGGCTCGAAGATCATCCAGGAGATGGAGGAGGCGGGCACCGACGCGGCGATCGAGCGAGCGCGCCGCTTCGTCGCTTCGATCCGCGCGGCGCTCGACGCCGGCGCGGAACCGGCGAGGGCGCACGCGTGAGCCGCCGAGCAGGGGCCCCGCAGGGCGGGGATGCGAGCAAGGCGAGCGCGGGCCTGCGCCGACCCGCGGGCCGCACCACCGGTCTGTATCGGCCGCGGAGGGCGCACGCGTGAGCTGGCTCACCAAGCTCCTGCCGCCGAAGATCAAACGCGCCGAGGGGGCGCGCAAGACCATCCCCGAGGGGTTGTGGACGAAGTGCGAGTCCTGCGATGCGGTTCTGTACTCGACCGACCTCGAGAAGAACGCGAGCGTCTGCCCGAAGTGCGGCCACCACGCCCGCGTCAGCGCGCGCGCCCGGCTCGACCTCTTCCTCGACCCCGAGGGCCGCTTCGAGATCGGCGCGGAGGTCGTGCCGGTCGATACGCTGAAGTTCCGGGACTCCAAGCGCTATCCCGACCGCCTCGAGGAGGCCGAGAAGGCGACCGGCGAGACCGACGCCCTCGTGGTGATGCTCGGCGCGGTGAAGACCATCCCGCTCGTCGCGGCGGCGTTCGAGTTCGACTTCATGGGCGGCTCGATGGGCTCGGTCGTCGGCGAGCGCTTCGTGCGCGGGGTGCGCGCCTGCCTCGAGCAGAACCTGCCGTTCGTGGTGTTCTCCGCGACCGGCGGCGCGCGCATGCAGGAGGGGCTGCTGTCGCTCATGCAGATGGCGAAGACCACCGCGGCGCTGACGCAGCTCGCCGCGCGCAGGCTGCCGTTCATCTCGGTGCTCACCGACCCGACGATGGGCGGGGTCTCGGCGAGCTTCGCGATGATCGGCGACGTGGTGATCGCGGAGCCGCGCGCGCTCGTCGGCTTCGCCGGGCCGCGCGTCATCGAGCAGACCGTGCGCGAGAAGCTGCCCGAGGGCTTCCAGCGCGCCGAGTTCCTGCTCGAGAAGGGCGCGATCGACATGATCGTGGACCGCCGGCAGATGCGCGACCAGATCGCGGGGCTCCTCGCCCTGCTGATGCGCGTCCCCGCCGCGCCGAGCGCCTGATCGCCCGCGCCGGGGCGCGGTCCCGCGATCCCGTGCTGCCCGCCGACCTCGCCGGCTGGCTCGAGCGCATCGAGCGCCTGCACCCGAAGACCATCGAGCTCGGCCTCGACCGCGTCGCGACGGTGCGCGACCGGATGGGCCTCGCGCTCGAGGCGCCGGTGATCACCGTCGCGGGCACCAACGGCAAGGGCTCGACCTGCGCCCTGCTCGAGTCGATCCTCGCCGCCGCGCGCTACCGCGTGGGCCTCTACACTTCGCCGCACCTCCTCGCGTACAACGAGCGCGTGCGCGTGGACCGGCGCGACGCGGACGACGCGACGCTGGTCGCGGCGTTCGCGCGCGTCGAGGCCGCGCGCGTGGCCGGCGCGCCCGTGCCGCTCACCTACTTCGAGTTCGGGACGCTCGCGGCAGTGGCGGTCTTCGCGGCGGCGCGGCTCGACGCCGTGGTGCTCGAGGTCGGCATGGGCGGGCGGCTCGACGCGGTGAACGCGTTCGAGCCCGACGCGGCGATCGTCACGACGGTCGCCCTCGACCACATGGACTACCTCGGCGGAACGCGCGAGGCGATCGGCCGGGAGAAGGCGCACGTGTTCCGTCCCGGAAGACCCGCGATCGTCGGCGATCCGGCGCCGCCGGAGTCGGTGACCGCGCACGCGCGCGCGATCGGCGCCGACCTCCAGTGCCTGGGCCGCGACTTCGGCTACGAGGCCGACGGGGGCGACTGGCTCTATTGGGGCAGGCTCGGCCGCCGGGCGGGGCTGCCGCATCCCGCGCTGCGCGGCGCGATGCAACTCGCGAACGCGGCCACGGCGATCGCCGCCCTGGAGAGCCTGCGCGAGCGGCTCCCCGTCACCGCGCAGGACGTCCGCGACGGCCTCGTGCACGTCGCGCTGCCGGGGCGCTTCCAGGTGCTGCCGGGCCGTCCGGTGGTGGTGCTCGACGTCGCGCACAACCCGGCCGCGGCGGTGGTGCTCGCGGAGAACCTCGCGCGGATGGAAACCGGCGGGACGCGCTCTGGCCGCACCCTTGCCGTCTTCGGGATGCTGTGGGACAAGGACGTCGCCGGCGTCGTGCGCGCGATGAAGCCGGCGATCGATCTCTGGTTCGTCGCGGATCTTCCGGGGCCGCGCGGGGCGGCGGCCGGGACGCTCGCCGCCGCGATCGCGGCGGAGCAGGCGTGGGCGCAAGTGCGACCGTTCGCCACCGTGGCGCAAGCGTATGCCGCGGCCCGGGATGCGGCGGGGCCGGATGATAGAATCGTGGCTTTCGGATCGTTCCTCACCGTGGCGGAGGTCATGTCCCTCCAGAAGTCCGGTCCGGGCCGTCGCTAGCAGCGCGATGCGCGGCGCCGGAGTGACAGCGACGGGCTCCCCGCGAGTCGGCCTCGCCGACGCGAAGCGAGCGCCTGCGCCACCGGATCGGGGGATCCGAGCGGGGGCCAGCAGCACCCGGATCAGGGGGTCAAGCGGGATGCGTCAGCCTCTTTCGACACCCTGTCGGGCCCCCCTTGCATCGACTTGCTAGTGCCGGCCAACGACGAAGCGATCGACTTCAAGCGGCGCGCCCGAAGGCGCCTCATCGGCGCGATCGCGCTGGTTCTCTTCCTCGTCATCGTGCCGCCGTGGGTGATGGAGCGCGAGCCGCGGACGACCCAGTCGACCCTATCGGTCGAGATTCCGAGCCAGGACGCGAAGAAGCTCGTCCCGAAGGCGCCCGCGACGGCGCCGCGGACCGAGTCGCCCAAGCCGGCCCCCGAGATGCCGGCGCAGCCGGCGGAGAAACCGGCGGCACCGGCGCCCGAAGCGAAGCCCGCTGCCGAGCCGCGGTCGGCGGGCGTGGTCGACCCTGCCGCGAAGGCGCTGAAGGATCCCGGCCCGAAGAAGCCCGCCGAGAAGCCCGCGGACAAGCCGGCCGAGAGGGCCGGTGAGAGCGTTGCCGACGCGGAGCGGGCGGGCGCGGCGCTCGCCGGCGGGTATTCGGTCACGATCGGCACGTTCGCCAACCCCGAGAACGTGAAGCAGCTGGAGGCGAAGCTCGCCGCCGCGGGGCTCAAGTCCTATACTGAGCCGGTCACGATTTCCGGGGCGCAGCAGACGCGCATCCGCGCCGGGCCCTTCCCGACGCGCGAGGCGGCCGAGAGGGCGCGCGAGCGGTTGACGGGCATGGGGCTGAAGCCGGGGCCCGTGGCGCCGCGCCAGTAGGATGACCTGGTTCGACTACGGGGTGCTGCTCGTGATCGCTCTCTCGGTGGTGCTCGGCGGGTGGCGCGGATTCGTCCGCGAGGCGTTCGCGCTCGCGGGCTGGGTGGCCGCGGCGGTGCTCGGATTCCTCTTCGCGAAGCCCGTGGCGGCGCTCGCCTTCGGCTTCGTGCCCGAGCCGTTCGCGCGCGCCGTGCTCGCGTTCCTCGCGATCTTCCTCGTCGTGCTGATCGGCACCGGGCTCGCGGGCCTGCTCGTGGCGAGAGCCGTGCACGCGGCCGGCATGGGGCTCTCCGACCGCATGCTCGGCGCGGTGTTCGGCGTGGCGCGCGGCTGCGTGATGGTGCTGCTCGTCGTCCTCGCCGCCGGCCTCACGAGCGTGCCGCAGGAGCCGTTCTGGCGCGGCTCGCGGCTCGCGGCGCCGCTCGAGACCGCGGCGCTCGCGACCAAGCCCTACCTCCCCGCGGCCCTCGCGGAACGGATCGCTTACCGATAGGTGCGACCATGTGCGGAATCATCGGCGTCGTGGCGACGACCCCCGTCAACCAGCTCCTCTACGACGGGCTGCTGCTGCTGCAGCACCGCGGCCAGGACGCCGCCGGCATCGTCACCGCCGAGGGCAAGACCTTCCACATGCACAAGGGCCGCGGCCTGGTGCGCGACGTCTTCCGCACGCGCGACATGCGCTCGCTGCCCGGGCGCATGGGCATCGGGCACTGCCGCTACCCGACCGCGGGCTCGGCGGCGAACGCGGGCGAGGCGCAGCCCTTCTATGTGAACTCGCCGTTCGGGATCGTGCTCGCGCACAACGGCAACCTCACCAACGCCGACCAGCTGAAGGAGGAGATGTTCCGCCTCGACCTGCGGCACATCAACACCAACTCCGACTCGGAGGTGCTGCTGAACGTCCTGGCGCACGAGCTCGAGCGCGCCGCTGCCGGCGCGCGGCTCGACCCCGAGACCGTGTTCGCGGCGGTCGCCGCCGTCCACCGGCGCTGCCGCGGCGCCTACGCCGTGGTCGCGATGATCGCCGGACTCGGGCTCGTCGCGTTTCGCGACCCGTTCGGCATCCGGCCGCTGATCGTGGGCCGCAACGACGCGCCCGACGGCGCGGAGTGGATCGCGGCCTCGGAGAGCGTCGCGCTCGAAGGGCTCGGTTTTCGCGTCGTGCGCGACGTCGGGCCGGGCGAGGCGATCGTCGTCACCGAGGACGGGAGCTTCCACGCGCGCAGCTGCGCGCCCCGCCCGACGCTGATGCCGTGCATCTTCGAGTACGTCTACCTCGCGCGACCCGATTCCACCATCGACGGCGTGAGCGTGTACGAAGCGCGGCTGCACATGGGCGAGCACCTCGCCGGCCGCATCCGCCGCGACTTCCCGGGGCTCGCCATCGACGTCGTCATCCCGGTGCCCGACTCGAGCCGGCCCTCCGCCCTCGAGCTCGCGACGAACCTCGGGCTCACCTACCGCGAGGGCTTCGTCAAGAACCGCTACATCGGACGCACGTTCATCATGCCCGGCCAGACGATGCGGAAGAAATCGGTGCGGCAGAAGCTGAACACGATCGACATCGAGTTCCGCGGCAAGAACGTCCTGATCGTCGACGACTCGATCGTGCGCGGCACGACCAGCCGCGAGATCGTGCAGATGGCGCGCGAGGCGGGCGCGAACCGCGTCTACTTCGCCTCCGCGGCGCCGCCGGTGCGCTTCCCCAACGTGTACGGCATCGACATGCCGACGCGGCAGGAGCTGATCGCCACCGGGCGCTCCGAGGAGGACGTCGCGCGCGAGATCGGCGCCGACGCGGTCATCTACCAGGAGCTCGACGCGCTCAAGCGCGCCGTGCGCGACGCCGGCCGGCACCTCGCCGTGTTCGAGACCTCCTGCTTCGACGGCTGCTACGTGACCGGCGACGTCACCACCGAGTATCTCGCCGAGGTGGAGTTCCGCCGCGACGCGAGCCGCGGCGAGGACGCCGACGAGGCGGGCGCGCCCCAGCTCGACCTGAACCTCGCGGCCTAACGGGGTGTTGAAAAAGGGGGACACATCTCCCTTGACCCCCTGATTCAGGGGCTGGCGAAAAGCGCTTCCCTCCCAGAGCATCGGTGGCCGTTCCCGTTGCAGAGCGCCGGGCAGCGCTTTTCAACAGCCTGCCAACCCCGGTTTGACAAGCGCGGTCGCGCGCGGTAGTTTCGCCGCTCGCGCCGATTTGAAGCACAGCTTGCGGGCGCCGCCGGCCGACCCGGACTCCGGGACGCCGGCGCAAAACAAATTCCGCTAAAGCGTGGGAAACCCGTCTTGGCGAAGCTGGCTGGACGGGTTTTTTCGTTCCCCTCCGCCGCGGCGGGCGCTTCCCGCGCCGCGCTCTGCAAGCCGTGCCGGGCGCTCCCGGAGTTCGGACATGGAAGACCACAAGGATTTCGACACGCTCGCGGTGCGCGCCGGCCAGCTGCGCAGCCCCCACGGCGAGCACTCCGAAGCGCTCTACCTCACCTCGAGCTTCGTGTTCGCGAGCGCGGCGCAGGCGGCCGCCCGGTTCTCCGGGGAGGAGGAGGGCTTCGTCTATTCGCGCTTCTCGAACCCGACGGTGGCGATGCTGCAGGAGCGCCTCGCCGCGCTCGAAGGGGCCGAGGCCTGCGTCGCGACGGCCTCGGGGATGGCGGCGATCCTCGCCACCGCGATGGGGCTCCTCAAGGCGGGCGACCACATCGTCTCGTCGTCGAGCATCTTCGGCGCCACGGTGCAGCTCTTCGCGGGCGTGCTCACGCGCTTCGGCGTCGAGACGACCTTCGTGGACGGCGCCGACGTGGCGGGCTCGCCGCTGTTCGATGCCGCCTGGCTGGACGAGGCGTCCAGCCAGGACGTGCAGGCGCGCTGGCACCAGGAGACCGGCTACCTGCCGATCACCATCGCCGCCTACGAGCTCACCCGGAAATCGGGCTTCTACGAGAAGAACCCGGGCACCGACGTCTCGGTGCAGCAGATGATCGTGAAGACCACCGACAAGTCGCGCGGCCTGCGCCTCGGCAACATGGTGCAGATCCGGGCGATCATGGAAGAGGAGCTCGAGAACGTGTGGGGCGGGAAGAAGACGCCCAAGCAGGGCCTCGACGACGCGGTGCGCCGCGGCAACGAGCAGCTCGAGCGCTTCCAGAAGACGGTGCAGGGGAAGTAGTCCGCAGGGCCGGCGCGCCGACGCGCCGTAACGAGGGCGCCCTCCGGGGCGCCTTCTTTTTTCCGGCCGGACGTGGCCATCGGCGCGGGGTGCCCGTAGAATCCGCCCAGACGAGAACAACACGCCCGGCGCCCCGCCTTGGAAAAGCGCGTCGTATTCCGCTCCCGCTGGCTCCCCTACGCGCTGGTCGCGCCGCAGCTCGCGATCACCACGGCGTTCTTCTTCTGGCCGGCGAGCCAAGCGCTGTTCCAGTCGCTGCTGCTGCAGGACCCGTTCGGCACGAGCGTGCAGTTCGTCGGGCTGGAGAACTTCGCCCACCTCTTCCGCGACGAGGGCTACCTCGCGTCCTTCCGCATCACCGTGGTCTTCTCGGTGCTGGTCGCCGGGATCGGGCTCTCGTTCTCGCTCCTGCTCGCGGTCATGGCCGACCACATCGTGCGCGGCGCGCTCGTCTTCCGCACGCTCCTCATCTGGCCCTACGCCGTGGCCCCCGCCATCGCCGGCGTCCTCTGGATCTTCCTCTTCAGCCCGGCGATCGGCATCCTGCCCTACTGGCTCGCGAAGATCGGCATCCACTGGAACCACCTGCTCGACAGCCGCCAGGCGATGACGCTCGTGGTGATCGCGGCCGTCTGGAAGCAGGTGAGCTACAACTTCCTCTTCTTCCTCGCGGGCCTGCAGTCGATCCCGCGGTCGCTCATCGAGGCGGCGGCGATCGACGGCGCCGGGCCGATGCGCCGGTTCTGGACGATCGTGTTCCCGCTCCTTTCCCCGACGACGTTCTTCCTGCTGGTCGTCAACATCGTGTACGCCTTCTTCGACACCTTCGGCATCATCGACTCGGCGACGCAGGGCGGGCCGGGGCAGTCGACCACGGTGCTCGTGTACAAGGTGTTCCAGGACGGCTTCAAGGGCCTCGACCTCGGCAGCTCCGCCGCGCAGTCGGTGATCCTGATGGCGATCGTGATCGGGCTCACGGTGGTGCAGTTCCGTTACATCGAGCGCAAGGTGCAGTACTGATGGTCGAGAAGCGCCCCGCCCTCAGCGCGGCTGCCTACGCGATCCTCGCGCTCGGCGTGGCGATCGTGGCGCTGCCGGTGTACGTGACCTTCGTCGCCTCGACGCAGACGCTCGACCAGATCCTCGAGGTGCCGATGTCGCTCGTGCCGGGCACCGAGCTCCTCGCGAACTACACCGCGGCGCTCACCTCCGGCTCGGAGCGCGCGGCGAGCGCGCCGGTCGGCCGCATGATGGTCGTGAGCCTCGTCGTCGCGCTCACCGTGTCCTTCGGCAAGATCGTCATCTCGCTCCTCTCCGCGTTCGCCATCGTCTACTTCCGCTTCCCGCTGCGGATGTTCTTCTTCTGGATGATCTTCGTCACGCTGATGCTGCCGGTGGAGGTGCGCATCCTGCCCACCTACGAGGTCATCGCCGACCTGCACCTGCTCAACACCTACGCCGGCCTCACCGTGCCGCTCATCGCATCCGCGACGGCGACGTTCCTCTTCCGCCAGTTCTTCATGACCATCCCCGACGAGCTCGCGGAGGCCGCGCGCATCGACGGCGCGAGCCCGATGCGCTTCTTCTGGGACGTCGTCGTGCCGCTGTCGCGCACCAACATGGCGGCGCTGTTCGTGATCCTGTTCATCTACGGCTGGAACCAGTACCTCTGGCCGCTGCTCATCACCACCGAGGAGTCGATGTACACCGTGGTCATCGGCATCCGCCGCATGATCGCCGGCGGCGACGCGGCGACCGAGTGGAACATCGTGATGGCCACCGCGATGCTGGCGATGCTGCCGCCGGCGCTGGTGGTGCTCCTGATGCAGCGCTGGTTCGTGAAGGGCCTCGTCGAGACCGAGAAATAGCGCCATGGCGGAAGTCGTCCTCCGGCACGTCAGCAAGTCCTTCGGCAAGACGCAGGTCATCTACGACATGGATCTCGTCGTCGCCGACGGCGAGTTCGTCGTCATCGTCGGGCCCTCGGGCTGCGGCAAGTCCACGGTGCTCAGGATGATCGCCGGCCTCGAGCCGGTGACGGGCGGCGTGATCGAGATCGGCGGGCGGGTGGTGAACGACGTCGAGCCCAAGGACCGGAACATCGCGATGGTGTTCCAGAACTACGCGCTCTACCCGCACATGTCGGTGCGCGAGAACATGGCGTACGGCCTGCGCATCCGCGGCATGCCGAAGGCCGAGATCGCGGAGCACGTCGCGCGCGCGGCGAAGATCCTCGAGCTCGAGGGGCTGCTCGACCGCAAGCCGCGCGAGCTCTCCGGCGGCCAGCGGCAGCGCGTCGCCATGGGCCGCGCCATCGTCCGCGACCCGGCGGCGTTCCTCTTCGACGAGCCGCTCTCGAACCTCGACGCGAAGCTGCGGGTGCAGATGCGCCTGGAGATCCAGAAGCTCTCGCGCGAGCTCGGCACCACCAGCCTCTACGTCACCCACGACCAGGTCGAGGCGATGACCCTCGCGCACCGCATGGTGGTGATGAACGCGGGCCGCGTCGAGCAGATCGGCGCGCCGCTCGACGTCTACCTGCGCCCGGCGAGCGCGTTCGTCGCCGCGTTCATCGGCGTCCCGCCGATGAACCTCCTCGCCGGGCGTGTCGGCGAAGGCGCCTTCACCCTTGGCAACGGGCTCGTCGTGCGGCTTCCCGCCGGCGCGCCGCGTCCCCCGTTCGGCGCGGAGGCCATCCTCGGCGTGCGGCCGGAGCACCTGGCGCCCGTGGGCGAGGCCGAGGCCGCGCTCACGCTCACGGTCGAGACCATCGAGCGCCTCGGCGCCGACACGCTCGCGCACGGCACGTTCGACGGCAATCCGATGGTGGTGCGGCTCCCGGCCGAAGCCACGCTGCAGCCGGGGACGCGGCTCGCCCTCGGCCTCGTCCCCGACGAGATCCACTGGTTCGATCCGCAGACGCAGAAGCGCCTCGACCTTCCCGGCGGCTAGCGGGCCGAGCGGCCGGTCCGCCAACGCGGGGCAAGCGGAGGACGCGGAGGGCCGTAGCGCGCGCCCGCAATGGGACGCGAGGCGGCCACCGCCGGGTGCGTCGGCCGCCCCTGGCGCCCGCGTCCCGGCGGCCGGGCCGCGCGCTACTCGCGCTCGATCTGGAGCGCTTCGAGGAAGCGCGACACCAGGTTGTAGCCGCCGATCGTCGCCGTGAGCTCGACGAGCTCCCGGTCGTCGAAGAGCCGCCGCACGCGCCGGAAGACGCGGTCGCTCACCTGGATCTTCTTCGTCATCGCGTCCACGTAATCGAGCACCGCCTGGTCGGCGGGGCCGAACACCGACGCTTTGCGCCACTCCGGCAGCGCGTCGAGCTGCGCCTGGGTGAGCCCCGCCTTCAGGGCGAAGGGCACGTGCTGGTCGTACTCGTACTTCGCGCCGTTCAGCACGGCGATGCGCATGATCGCGAGCTCGCGGAAGCGCTCGCCGAGCTTGCCCTTCTGGCGGATCGCCGTGAAGAGCGCGAGCCAGCCCATCGCGACGTCGGGGCTGTTGAGCAGCGCCTTGTAGAGGTTGAGCAGCCGCCCGCCGCGCTCGGCCTTGATCCGCTCGACGAGCGGTGCGAGCTCGGGGTGCGTGTTCTCGTCGACGAACGGCACGCGGGCCATGGCGCCTCCTCCCTGGTCATCGTTGTGCGCCGTCCGCCGGGCGAGCGGCGGGGCGGTCTCAGAACGGCAGCTCGGCGTCCGGCTTCGCGGCCTTCAGCACGCGCCGGAACTCCCCCTTGATCCGCGCGAGCGCCGCCTCGCTGTCGGCCTCGAAGCGCAGCACCACCACGGGCGTCGTGTTCGAGGCGCGGGCGAGCCCGAAGCCGTCGGGGTATTCGACGCGCACGCCGTCGAGCTTGATCACCTCGGACGCCCCCGGGAACTCCGCGCCCGCCTGCAGCGCGGCGATCAGCCGGTGCGGCTCGCCTTCCGCGAGGCGCACGTTGAGTTCGGGCGTGGTCACCGAGTCGGGCAGGCCCTTGAGGGCCGCGTTCGGGTCGGCTTCGCGCGCGAGGATCTCGAGCAGGCGCGCGCCGGCGTAGACGCCGTCGTCGAAGCCGTACCAGCGCTCGCCGAAGAACATGTGGCCGCTCATCTCGCCGGCGAGCGGCGCGCCGAGCTCGCGCATCTTCGCCTTGATGAGCGAGTGCCCGGTCTTCCACAGGACCGGCTTGCCGCCGTGGCGGCGCACCCAGGGCGCGAGGTTGCGGGTGCACTTCACGTCGAAGATGATCTCGCCGCCCGGGTTGCGCGCGAGGACATCCCGCGCGAACAGCATGAGCTGCCGGTCGGGAAAGATGACCTCGCCGTCCTTGGTCACCACGCCGAGCCGGTCGCCGTCGCCGTCGAACGCGAGGCCGAGCTCGGCGTCGGTGCTCGCGAGCGCGCGCACGAGGTCGGCGAGGTTCTTCGGCTGCGAGGGATCGGGATGGTGGTTCGGGAACGTCCCGTCCACGTCGCAGAAGAGCTCGACCACCTCGCAGCCCATCCGCCGGTAGAGCTCCGGCGCGACCATGCCGGCGACGCCGTTGCCGCAGTCGACCGCGATCTTCAGCGGACGGGCGAGGTGCACGTCGCCCGCGATGCGCGCGAGGTAGGCCTCGCGCACGTCCACCTGGCGGTAGCCGCCCGCGCCGGTCGCGAGGTCGCCGCGCTCGATGCGCGCGCGCAGCCGCTGGATCGCTTCGCCAGAGAGCGTCGTGCCCGCGATCACCATCTTCAGGCCGTTGTATTCCGGCGGGTTGTGGCTGCCGGTCACCATCACCGCGCTTCCCGTGCCGAGCGCGTAGGCGGCGAAGTAGCCCATCGGCGTCGTCGCCATCCCGATGTCGACGACGTCGGCGCCCGCGGCGCGGATGCCGTCCGCGAGGGCCTGCGCGAGCTCCGGCCCGGAGAGGCGCCCGTCCCGGCCGATCGCGATCGCGCGGCCGCCGGCGGCGAGCGCCTCGGTGCCGAGCCCGCGGCCGATCGCGGCGACGACCGCCGGCGTGAGGTTCCTGCCCACGACGCCGCGGATGTCGTAGGCCTTGAAGATCTCGGCGGGGGGGGCCGTCATCGGGGGGAGGCGAGCCGGTGCGAGAAGAAGCCGATTATACGTTGCGGCAACCAGTCGAAATGGCCGGGGAAGGGGCCGCGCACGAAGCCCACGTGCCCGCCGGTCCGGGGCGTCTCGAGCGTCACGGCAGCGGAGACTTCCGCCGGCGAGGGCAGGTACCGGCCCGGGAGGAACGGGTCGTTCCTCGCGTTGAGCACCAGCGTCGGCACCGCGATGCGGCGAAGCACCGGCTTCGCGCTCGCCCGGGCGTAGTAGTCCGCGGCGTCGCGGAAGCCATGCAGCGGCGCGGTCACGGCGTCGTCGAACTCGCGCAGCGTCCGTGCCCGCCGCACGCGCTCGACGTCGAACACGCCGGGGTGCCGCCGCGCCTTCTCGAGGACTTTCGGCTTGAGCGTCGACAGGAAGAGCCACGTGTAGAAGCGCTCGAAGCCGCGCTCGATCGCGTCGGCGCCGGCGGCGAGATCGAGCGGCGCGGACACCGCCGCCGCCGCGCGCACCACCGCGCACGCCGCGTCGCCGCGCTCGCCGAGCCACTTGAGGAGCGCGTTCCCCCCGAGCGAGACCCCGGCCGCGAAGAGCGGCGACGCGCCGGCGATGCCCCGAAAGCGGTCGAGCATCCAGTCGATCTCCTCCCAGTCGCCGGAGTGGTAGGCGCGCGGCAGAAGGTTGACCTCGCCGCCGCAGCTGCGGAAGTGCGGGATCGCGCCGCGCCAGCCGCGCCTCGCGAGCTCGGCCATGGTGGCCTCGGCATAGTGGCTGTCGGCGCCCCCCTCGAGGCCGTGGAACAGCACGACGAACGGCTGCTCCGCCGGCCCGTCGAGGAAGTCGACGAACACGAAGTCACCGTCGGGCGTGTCCCAGCGGCTGCGCCGCAGGCGCGGGCGTTCGCGGCGCGCGAGCACCGCCGCCCAGAGCGTCTGCAGATTGCCGCCTGGCAGCCACCAGGGCGCGGCGTAGGGTTCAGGGTTCAGAGGACAGAAGACAGACGACAGAGGATCAGTACACAATCCTCAATCCCGAATCCTAGTGCAACACCTTCGGCCCCTCGGCCGCGGGGCGCGCGGGCGCCTGGGGCACCGGCGAGGCGTGGTGCACGAGCATGCGCCAGCCGGTCGCCGTGCGTGAATAGACGTTGGTCGCGACCACCGGCGGGCGCGGCTTCGGCTCGCCGCCGACGGTGATGTTCTCGTGCACGCTGTGCACCGCGAGCATCATGCCGGAGACCACGGCCTGGTTGGTGAGGTGCACCTTCAGCCGCTGGCCGCTCGCGAAGATCCGCGCCCAGCTCTCGCGCACCTGGTCGTAGCCGGTGAGGCGCGGGCCGCCCGGGTGCACGCAGAGGACTTCCTCGTCCTCGGCCCAGACTTCCATCATCGCCTCGAGGTCGGCCTTCTCGAGCGCCTCGTAGAACGCGGCCTCGGCATCCTGCGCGGTCGGGAATGAGCGTTTCACGGGGCGCGATCTTAACAGGGGCCCGCGCGCGGCGGGCACCCTCACCGGCGCCGGCTAGGCGGCGCGCGCCGCGCTCACGTTGCGCGCGTAGGTCTCGCGGACGAAGAGCACCGCGACCATGCCCGCGACAGCAAGCGCCGCGAGCACCAGGACGCCGGGCTGCCAGTCGGCGCGTGAGCGCGCCGCGGTCGCGAGGGCGGGCCCCGCGAGGTCGAGCACCCAGCCCACGAGCGGCTGCGCGACCGCCGGGCCGAGGAAGATCGCGAGGTTCGCCGTCCCGGTCGCCATCCCGGCCGCGCGCGGCGGGTTCGACTCCTTGGCGCACGACCAGCTCATCGTGAGGCTCGCGCCGAAGAACCCGAGCGCGAAGAAGAGGACGTAGCTCGCGGGCGCGGCGAGCGGCGTGCCCGCGACGAACGGGATCCACAGGAGCGCGTGCACGACCGCGCCGGCGAGGAACACGGCCTTGCGGCGTCCGATCCGGTCGGAGACAGCGCCCAGCACGAGCCCGCCGACGGCGAAGCCGACGAGCTGCATGCTCGCGTGGTTGGACGCGGCGAGCCGCGACATGCCCTGCACGTCCACGAGCCACGGCACCGCCCAGAGCCCCGCCCAGCCGAGGAAGGCCGCGCCCATGCCGAAATTCGCGACGACGATCGGCCAGGTCGCGCGGTTGGCGAGCACGGCGGCGAGATCGCGCCACCAGCGCCCGCGCGGCACGTGCGAGGCGGCCGAGCGCGGCGGATCGTCGATGAGCGCGAGCGCGGCGACCGCGATCGCGGCCGAAACCGCGGCGAGGGACAGCATCACGGCCCGCCACGACGCCTGCTCGAGGAGCCACGCGAACGGGCCGCCGGCGAGCGCCGAGGAGAGATTCCCGGCGAGCACCACGACGCCGGTGAGCGTGGCGAAGCGGCGCTCCTCGAACCAGGTGGCGACGAGCTTCAGCGTCGCGACGAAGGCCACCGACGTCCCGAGCGCGACGAGCGTGCGCCCGGCGCCCGCCGCGGCGAGCGTCCCGGCGAGCCCGAAGAGCGCGCTGCCCGCCGCGGCCACGAGGCCGCCCGCGAACAGGAGCCGCCGCGGCCCGACCGTGTCGGAAAGGATCCCCGAGGGGAGCTGCATCGCCGTGTAGACCCAGAAGTAGGTCGCCGACAGCGTGCCGAGGGCGGCGGCGCTCGCCGCGAACGCCGCGACGATCTCGCGCGCCATCGCCGCCGGCGCGACGCGGTGGAAGAGCCCGAGCATGTAGGCCGCCAGCGCGACCGCGAACACGATCCAGCGCCGCACGGCCGGCCTCAGCGGTGCCGCCGGGACGGCGTCACCGGGCGCGCGGGGCCGCGCCCCCGGCGCCGGCGAGCGAGCGCGGGCAGTCGGGGCTCTCCTCGATCGCGTGCGCCGGGAGCCCGTCGGGCGCGCTGAAAGCGGGCCGCCGGCTCTCGACGCACAGGCGGAACGCCGGCCGCATCACGCGCGCGTCGTCGAGGCTGGCGACCGAGCGGTCGATCCGCGCCGCGCCATCGTAGCGGAAGGTGAGCGGCGTGCCGCGCTCGCCGCAGAGGCGGCGCTGCGCGAGCGCGGAGGAGCGGAGGAGCTCCTGCGCGCCGCGCGCCCACGCGAGGTCGGCCGCCGCAACGTCGAAGAACGCGGCGGACACGTTGCCGAACGCGCGCGGGCACATGCGGCAGTGGCAGTCGAACGCACGCGGCGCGCGCACCGTCGCCCGCTAGCGGACCGCACCGCATTGGCAGCTGCCGGTGGGCTCGATCGCCATCGTCCCTCTCCCTTGCACGCGCGCACCGCAGGGCGCGCGGGCGCTCAGCGGCCGTACAGGACCTGCGGCAGCCAGAGGCCGATCTCGGGGAACACGTAGAGGAGCGCGAGCGCGACGAGTTGGATCCCCATGAACGGCATCATGCCCCCGAAGATCTGGTTGAGCGTCACGTGCGGCGGCGAGACGCCCTTCAGGTAGAACGCGGCCATGGCCACCGGCGGCGACAGGAACGCGGTCTGGAGGTTCAGCGCCACCAGCAGGCCGAAGAAGAGCGGGTCGATGTTGAAGTGCCCGAGGAGCGGGATGAAGATCGGCATGAAGATGACGATGATCTCCGTCCACTCGAGCGGCCAGCCGAGGATGAAGATGATGAACTGCGAGAGCAGCATGAACTGGATCGGCGTGAGGTCGAGCGACAGCACCCAGGCGTTCACGATCTCCTGGCCGCCGAGCAGCGCGAACGCCGCCGAGAAGATCGACGAGCCGACGAAGAGCCAGCAGACCATCGCACTCGTCTTCGCCGTGAGGAACGAGGACTCCTTCACGATGCCGCCGAGCTCGCGCGCGGTCGCGCCCACGGCACCGCTGCGCTCGCTGCGCCGGTGGCCGATGTAGCGGTACGCCGCGGCGAGCAAGAACCCGCCGAACGCGCCCACGGCGGCGGCCTCGGTCGGCGTCGCGAGACCGAACACGATCGAGCCGAGCACGGCGAGGATCAGGATCGCGAGCGGGAAGAACGACGCGAGCAGCATCTTGAAGATCTCGAGCCGCTGCCACGTCCACAGTAGGTAGGTCAGGGCCACGAACGCCGCGGCGATCCCGAGCACGATCCAGAACCAGGCTGGTGTCGGCAGGCGCTCGAGCGGCGCCGCGCCCTCCGCGGCGCGCGTTTCACCCGCTGCCGGTGCGGCCGGCTGGGCCGGCTCGGCGGCGCCTGCCTCGGGCTTCGCCGCCGCGCCCTCCTCCTTCTCGGCCGGCGGCTCGGCGAGGCCGGTGTCGGCGGACGGCGGCTCCGCGAGGCCGCCCGCCGGCGCTTCCGCGGCGAAGCCGGCGGCCTCGAGCCCCGACGTATCCACGACCTCTGCGGGCCGGGTGCCGCCAAGCCAAGCCGCCCACACGATGGCAGCGACCGCGACGAGGGGCACGAGCGTCACGCCGAGCTGCCCGGCCACCGTGCGCGCCGGCACGCCGAAGCTACGGCCGCCGAGCGCCGCGACGAGGCCCGCCAACGCGTTTCGGCTCCTCTCGGCGAGCGGCGCGAGGCGCTCCGGGATCGGCACCCGCGATTCCGCCTCGGGCAGCGGCGGCGCGGCCGCGGGCTTGAGCTTCGCGACGACGATGACGTAGCCGACATAGAGGGCGGCGAGCATGATCCCGGGGAAGAACGCGCCCGCGTAGAGCTGCACCACGGAAACACCCGCGGTCGCGCCGTAGACGATCAGGAGCACCGAGGGCGGGATCAGGATCCCGAGGCAGCCGCCGGCCGTGATCGCACCCGCCGAGAGCTGCGTGCTGTAACCCGCGCGCAGCATCGCCGGCAGCGCGAGCAGGCCCATGAGCGTCACGACCGCGCCGACGATGCCGGTCGCGGTCGCGAAGATGGCGCAGGTGACGATGGTCGCCACCGCGAGCGAGCCGGGGACGCGCGCGAGCGAGAGGTGCAGGCTCTTGAAGAGCCGCTCGATCAGCGCCGCCCGCTCAACCAGGTAGCCCATGAAGACGAAGAGCGGAATGGCGATCAGCACGTCGTTCGACATGACCGCGTAGGTCCGCTGCACCATCAGGTCGAGCACCTGCCGCACCGCGAGGTCGGGGTTGACGCTGCGGTAGGAGAGCCACGCGAAGAAGACGCCCATGCCCATCAGCGTGAACGCCGTCGGGAACCCGAGCATGATGGTGACGACCACCAGCGCGAGCATGAGCAGGCCCAGGTGCCCGTTGGTGAGGTTGCCCCACGGCGTCATCACCGCGACGGCGACCAGGATCGCCGCCATCAGGCTGAAGCCGAACCACAGCTCCTTGCGGACCTTCATCGTCCGCCCTCCCGCGGCGCCACCCACGCGGGGTCGGGGCTGTCCATGCCGGCCTCGTCGGCGCTCACCATCTCCTTCAGCTTGTCGACGTCCACTTCCTCGACGTCGGCCTGGCGCGACGGCCACTCGCCCTGCCGGAGGCAGATCGCGCAGCGGATGATCTCGACGATCCCCTGCGCGAGCAGGAACGCCCCCGCGACCGGGATCACCGTCTTGAACGGGTAGATCGGCGGCCCCTCGGCGGTGATGTTCGAGTGCTCGTTGATCGCCCAGGAGTCCGCCGCGTAGTAGTAGCCGGCGTAGGTGAGCGCGATCACGCCCGGGACGAAGAACACGATGTACAGCACGAGGTCGATCGCCGCCTGCGTGCGCGGGCGGAAGAACCCGTAGAGCACGTCGCCGCGCACGTGGCCGTTCTGCGCCAGCGTGTAGGCGCCCGCCATCATGAAGAGCGTCCCGTACATCATGATCATCGCGTCGAAGGCCCAGGCGCGCGGGTTGTCGAGCACGTAGCGCGAGAACACCTCCCAGCTGACGTGCAGGGTGAGCGCGACGATGAGGAACGAGAACGCGTGGCCGACGAAGGTGCTCACGCGGTCGACGAAGAGCAGGAACCGTTGCATGGTGGGGGCCTGGCTTGCGCGTCCGCTGCGGGCGCCGCGCCGCGGATCGCGGGGTCGATAAAACGAAACAGCCATCCGGCCTCCCCCGGATGGCTGTCGCGGTGCCGCCCGGTCAGCCCTTCTTGGCGGGCGCCTGCGCGGGCTTGCCGAAGTAGTGGTTGTACGCCATGCGGCGGCTCACGTTGGTGTCGAGGTCCCACTTCACCGCGCGCGCCGCGAACGCCTTCTGCGAGTCGAGGATTTCCTTGAAGAGCGGATTGTCGGGGATCTTCTTCGCCACCGCGGCGTCGTAGACGTTGAGCTGCGTCTGCAGCACGGCGTCCGGGGTCTTGTAGAACTTGACGCCCTGCTTGGTCTGCATCTCCTCGTAGTCCTTCGAGTACCGGTCCACCGCCTTCCAGCTCATGTCGGCCGACGAGGCCTCGACGGCGTAGTAGATGATGTTCTTGATCTTCTCCGGCAGGGCGTCGTACTTCGCCTTGTTGAACATGATCTCGAACTGCTCGGCGTTCTGGTGGTAGCTCTGCAGCATGCACACCTTCGAGACGTCCGGGAAGCCGAGGATGCGGTCGGAGGTCGCGTTGTTGAACTCGGCGGCGTCGAGGAGCCCCCGGTCCATCGCCGGGACGATCTCGCCCCCGGGCAGCGCGTTCACCGCGGCGCCGAGGCCGGTGAACACGTCGATCGAGATGCCGACCGTGCGGTACTTGAGGCCCTTGAAGTCCTCGGTCTTGGTGACCGGCTTCTTGAACCAGCCGAGCGGCTGGGTGGGCATCGGGCCGTAGGGGAAGGACACCACGTTCGCGCCGATCGAGTTGTAGAGCTTGGTGAGGAGCTCCCTGCCGCCGCCGTACTTGTGCCAGGCGAGCAGCATGTTCGCGTCCATGCCGTAGGCCGGGCCCGAGCCCCACAGGGCGAGCGCGTTCTGCTTGCCGTAGTGGTACACGAGCACGCCGTGGCCGCCGTCGAGCGTGCCCTTGGTGACGGCGTCGAGGAGGCCGAAGGCGGGCACCACCGCGCCCGCGGGCAGCACCTCGATCTTGAGGTCGCCGCCGGTCATGTCGTTCACCTTCTTGGCGTAGTCGAGCGCGTACTCGTGGAAGATGTCCTTCGCCGGCCAGGTCGATTGCCAGCGCATGCTGATCGGGCCCTGCGCCTTGACGATGGCCGGGAAGCCGAGCGTGGCGGCGCCCGCGGCCGCGGCGGCGGCCCCGGCGAGGAATCTCCTGCGCGCGGGCTTTTCGCGCTTCGTCTTCAGGAAGGCTTTGGGTTGGTCGCTCATCGGTCGCTCCTCAGGTGGGTGGTTGTCGCGCCGCGGCTCGCCGCTGCGCCCGGTGCCGCGCTCGCAGGCGGGCTTCTCAGGCCTTCGTTCCGCGATCCGGAACGCTCGGAACCGGTCGCGAAGTCGGCCGATGCTAAAGGCGAACGCGGGGCAAATCAAGCCGGGAGTCGGGTGGGGAGGAATTGCCGCGCCGCAGCAGAAGCCCCGTCGCGGCGGTGCAGCCTCAGAAGTCTCAGAAGTAATAGGCGGCGAGATACGCCACGAGGAGGATCGCGACCCAGAGCACCATCACGCGCGTCTCGCGCGGGCGGCCGAGGATGCCGCCGGGGCGGCTCGCGGCGGCGAATGCCCGCGCGAGCGCGGTGAGCACGGCGAGGGCCGCGCCGCGCACCGCGCCGTCGGCCGCGGCGATGCCCGCGCCGAGCGCGCGGGCAAGGCGCGGCGCGAGCCGCCGCCAGAGCCAGTCGGTGTCGAGCGTGATCGTGAGCGTGCGGCGCAGGAAGCCGAGCATCACGAAGAACGCGAGCCCGGAAAAGAGGAGAAGCTGCAGCTGCGCGACGACGTGTCCGCCGGTGTAGGGGGCGTAGTCGGTGCCGAAGGGCAGCATCGCGTAGAGCGGCGCGTAGAACACGCCCAGCCCGATGCAGAGCGCCGAGAAGAGGAGCATCGCGAGCCGCATCGCGAGCGGCGGCTCGGGCGGCCGCAGCCCGGAGTCCTTCTGGAAGAAGACGAACCAGGGGAACTTGATGCCGGCGTGCAGGAACACGCCCGCCGATGCCGCCGTGAGCGCGAGCCACACCCAGAAGAGGTGCTCGTCGGCGGCGGCCTGCGAGATCATCGACTTGCTGACGAAGCCCGAGGTGAGCGGGAAGGCCGAGATCGAGAGCGCGCCGACGATGCCGCAGGCGGC
Source organism: Burkholderiales bacterium (assembly GCA_026417035.1). Classification (GTDB taxonomy): domain Bacteria; phylum Pseudomonadota; class Gammaproteobacteria; order Burkholderiales; family SG8-39; genus JAOAEA01. The sequence continues at coordinate 6,931 of JAOAEA010000047.1, read as the reverse complement.
CGTGAGGGGCATCGTGCGGAAGAGCCCGCCGAGGTCGGTGCACTTGCGCCGCCCGGTCATACGCAGCACCGCACCCGCGGACATGAGCAGCAGCGCCTTGTAGATGATGTGGGTGAAGGCGTGCGCGGCCGCGCCGTCGAGCGCCATCGCGGTGCCGATGCCGATCCCCGTCACCATGAACCCGACCTGGTTCACGATGCTGTAGGCGAGGATGCGCCGCATGTCGTTCTCGAGCAGCGCGTACACGATGCCGTAGAAGACCATGAAGAGGCCGACCCACACCAGGAGCTCCGTCCCCGGGAACCCGCGCAGCAGCACGTACACGGCGGTCTTCGTCGTGAACGCCGACAGGAAGACCATGCCGCTCCACGAGGACTCGGGGTAGGCGTCCGGGAGCCAGGCCGAGACCGGCGGGG
>JAOAEA010000047.1:0-6506 GCA_026417035.1 Burkholderiales bacterium | reverse complement strand
CGTTCACCAGGAACCCGGCGAGGATCAGCCACTGCGCGGCCGAGCCGGTGCCGAGCGCGGCGAACGCGGTCGATCCGGTGGCGGCCACGTGCCCGGCGACGCCCGCCATCAGCAGCACGCCGCCGGCGAGGTGCATCATCAGGTAGCGGAAGCTCGCAGCGCGCGCGCCCGGGGCGCTCCACAGGACGAGCGTCGAGCCGACCGCCATCAGCTCCCAGCAAACGAACACCGTGAGGAGGTCCCCGGCGAGCACGACACCGAGTGCCGAGCCCGCGTAGACCATCGCGGCGGGCACCTCGATCCGGCTCGGCTGGTCGAGCGCGTACAGCACCCCGCCGAAGGCCATGATCAGGAACACCGTCGCGAAGAGCCGCGCGAGCTTGTCGACCACGAGCGGCGCCACCGGGTAGCCGAGGAACTCGCCCGCCCAGACGACGCCCTCGGGGAGCCGCCAGAGGAGCCAGCCCGCGAGCAGCGGCGCCACGAGCAGCACCGCGGCGCGCACGCGCCCGCGGAGGAACGCCGCGGCGGCCCCGGCGAGCGCGAGCACGAGTCCGGGGTGCAGGAGCTCAGGCATCGTCGCGCTCGTAGTAGTCGTCGCGGCGCTTGAGGACGACGCCGATCGCCTTGGCGAAGAAGATGAGCGCCGCGCAGGCGAGGAATCCGTACCAGGCGTCGAAGGCGAAGGTCGCCTCGATCGCGAAGTGCGCGTCCGGCGCGACGAAGAAATCGGCGGCGACGGTCACCGCCAGCACCGCGACGAAGGCGATCCACAGCCGGCGGATGGTGCGGGGGCGGACGAGCCAGTGGTCGCTCATCGGGGCCGGCTCTCAGTGCGGCGCCACCAGCTGGCGGGCGAGCGCCAGCGGCACGTCGGCGTGGAAGAAGAGCGCCACCGTGAGCGCGGCGGTGATCGCGAGCGCGGCGACCATCGGCAGCGGCGCCTCGCCGTGGGCATGCTCCCCGCCCGGGGGCGCGCGGAAGAACGCCCGGTACACCACCGGCAGGAAATAGCCGGCGTTGAGCAGCGTGCTCGCGGCGATCACCGTCACGGCGACCCAGTGCTGCGTCGCCGCCGCCCCCGACAGGATGAACCACTTGCTCACGAACCCGGCGGTCGGCGGCAGGCCGATCATGGAGAGCGCGCCGACGGCGAACGCCGCCATGGTCCAGGGCATGCGCCGGCCGATGCCGTCGAGCTCGCTCACCAGCGTCTTGTGCGCCGCCGTGTAGATCGCGCCCGCCGCGAAGAAGAGCGTGATCTTGCCGACGGCGTGCGCGGCGATGTGAAGGGCCGCGCCGACGAGCGACACCGGCGCGAGCAGGCTGGCGGCGAGCACCACGTAGGCGAGCTGGCTCACCGTCGAGTAGGCGAGCCGGCGCTTCAGGTTGTCGGCGGCGAGCGCGACCACCGACGCGGCGACGATCGTGAAGCCCGCGACGGTCGGCAGCCAGTCGACGCTGCGCAGCCCCGCGGTCGCCTCGACGCCGAAGACGTACACGATCACCTTCACCACCGTGAAGACGCCGGCCTTCACCACCGCGACCGCGTGCAGGAGCGCCGAGACCGGCGTGGGCGCGACCATCGCCGCCGGCAGCCAGCGGTGCACCGGCATCAGCGCCGCCTTGCCGATGCCGAACACGTAGAGGGCGAGCAGCCCCCCGGTCGCGGCCGACCCGACGCGGCCGCCGAGGATGCCGCCCGCGCGGAACTCGAGCGTACCCGCCTGGAACCACGTCACCGCGACCGCGAGGAGGAGCAGCATGATCGAGGTGCCGAGCAGGATCCAGAGGTAGACCCGTCCGCCGGCGCGCGCCTCGGGCGTGCCGTGGTGCGTCACCAGCGGGTAGGTCGCGAGCGTCAGGAGCTCGTAGAAGAGGAAGAGCGTCGCGAGGTTCGCCGCGAACGCGATGCCCATGGTGGCGGCGAGCGACAGCGCGAAGAAGCAGTAGAAGCGCGTCTGGTGCGCTTCGCCGTTGGCGCGCATGTAGCCGATGGAGTAGATCGAGTTGACGATCCACAGCCCCGAGGCGACCAGGGCGAAGAGCATCCCGAGCGGCTCGACGCGGAACGCGAGCGGGATGCCGGGGAGCATCTCGAGCACGACGAGCTCCGGGCGCGCGCCCGCCAGGACCGCGGGCAGGAGGGAGGCGACCACGGCGAAGAGCCCTCCCGCCGTGGCGAGCGTCGCGGCCTCGCGCGCATTCGGCCAGCGCCCGAGCGCGAGGATCGCGCCGGCGCCGGCCGCCGGCAGGACGAGCGCCGCGGCGACGCCCGCGCTCATTGCGGCGCTCCGAAGAGCAGCTGTGCGGCCGCGCGCCGCGCGGCCTCCACCGTCCAGGTGCTGTCGATACCGACGTAGAGGCAGATGGCGATGAGGATCCACCCGCCGACGAGCGGCGCGGCGAAGCCTTCCTTCACGCCGGCGAGGTCCGGGTGAGCCTCGCGCATGTACGCCGCCTCGACGAAGCGCCAGACGTAGGCGATCGCGACGAGCGAGCTCGCCGCCGGCAGCGCCGCGAGGAGGAGCGACCCCTTCTCGAGGCCCGCGAGCACGAGGTACCACTTGGTGACGAAGCCGGCGGTAGCGGGCACGCCGATCAGGCTGAAGCCCCCGATCACGAGCCCCGCGCACGTGAGGGGCATGCGCTTCGCCAGCCCCCCGAGCCGGTCGAGGTCGACCGTGCCGGCCGCCATGGCGATGGCGCCGGCGAAGAGGAACATCGCGCCCTTGGTGACGCCGTGGTTGAAGAGGTGCACCACCGACCCGGTGAGCCCGGGCACGTTGTCGAGGCTGATGCCGAGCGTCATGTAGCCGATCTGGCCGACGCTCGAGTAGGCGAGCATGCGCTTCAGGTTGCGCTGGTAGACGGCGATCCCCGAGGCGACGAACATCGCCAGCACCGACAGCGCGAGGAAGATGTCCGGCATCGGCAGGCGCTCGAACACGAGGTTCGCGCCGAAGATCGTGAACCAGAAGCGCAGCAGCACGTACACCGAGACCTTGGTCGCGGTCGCGGCGAGGAACGCGGTGACCACCGAGGGCGCGTAGGTGTACGCGTTCGGCAGCCACATGTGCAGCGGGAAGAGCGCGAGCTTCAGGCAGATCCCGACGGTGAGGAACGCGAGCGCCGCGAGCGTCGCGCGCGCCGCGCCCGGCGCCTCGAGGCGGGCGGCGATGTCGGCCATGTTGAGCGTGCCGGTCTGCAGGTAGAGGAGCCCCACCCCGATCACGATGAAGGTCGCCCCGATCGTGCCCATGATGAGGTACTGGAACGAGGCGACCAGCGCGCGCCGGTCGCGGCCGAGCGCGATGAGCACGTAGCTCGAGAGCGACGAGATCTCCAGGAAGACGAACAGGTTGAACGCGTCGCCGGTGATGGCGATGCCGTTCAGGCCCGCGAGCGCGAGGCACAGCATCGCGTAGAAGAGGTAGCGCCGCTCGGCGGCGACCTCGGCGGCGACGGCCGGGCGGCCGAACGGCACGACGACCGCGGCCACGAGGCCCACCAGCACCAGCACGAAGGCGTTCACCGCGTCGATGCGGTACTCGATGCCGTAGGGCGGCTGCCAGCTGCCGAGCGCGTAGGAGAGGACCCCTTCGGCGCGCACGCGCGCCGCGAGCGCGAGCGCCCCGGCGAGCGAGGCGACGCTCACCCCCGCGGCGATGAGCCAGCCCGCGCGGCCGCTCCTCAGGAGCACGACGAGCGGCGCCGCGACGAGCGGCACCACTACCTGCAGGGCGGGAAGGTGCGCAGCGATCAAGCCCCGCCCCGTTGCGGCGCGTGCGCGTCGGCGCGGAGGATCTCGTCTTCCTCGATGGTGCCGTACGCCTCGCGGATGCGCACGACGATCGCCAGGCCGAGCGCGAGCGTGGCCACGCCCACGACGATGGCGGTGAGGATGAGCACGTGCGGCAGGGGGTTGGAATACACGCTGTAGCCCGGCGCGATGATGGGCGCGGTGCCGCCGATGAGCTTCCCGGGCCCGATATAGAGGAGGTACACCGAGGTCTGGAACACCGAGAGACCGACGAGCTTCTTCACCAGGTTGCCGCGCGCGATCACGATGTACAGGCCCGCGACCATCAGGAACACGGTGATCCAGTAGGTGAAGTGTCCGGGCAGGCTCACTCGTCGAGGCTCCGGCCGCGCCCGGCGAACATGTAGAAGATCTTCAGCATCACCCCGGCGACGGTGATCGCGACGCCGACCTCGATCCAGAACACGCCCCGCTCCTGCCCGTGCACCGGGTCGGCGTCGAGCACGAAGTAGTCGAGGTAGTTGCCGCCGAGGAAGAGCCCGGCGAACCCGACGCCGGCGTAGACGAGCACGCCGAGCGGCATCATGGTCTCGACCAGCCAGTCGGGCACCACCTTGCGCGCCGTCGGCAGGCCGAAGATGATCGCGTAGAACACCACGGTCGCGGCGATGATCACGCCCGCCTGGAAGCCGCCGCCGGGCCCGAGCTCGCCGTGGAACTGCACGTACAGCGCGAAGAGGAGCATGAAGGGGATGAGCTCCTTCGCGATCACGCGCAGCACGAGCAGGCGCTTCACGGCTTCGCCTCCGCGCCGCCGCGCCCGCGGCGGCGGCGCAGCAGCGCGACGACGCCGGCCCCCGCGGTGAACACCACCGTCGTCTCGCCGAGCGTGTCGTAGCCGCGGTAGCTCGCGAGCACGGCGGTCACGATGTTGGGGATGCCAGTCTCGGGCAGCGCGCCGCTCACGTAGCGGGGCTCGACGTGCTGGAAGATCGGCGAGCCCGGGTCGGAGAACGGCGGCAGGTCGGAGGTCCCGTACACGAGGATGCCGACGGTCGCGAGCGACACCGCGAGCGGGAGCCACGGCCGCGCGACCGGCTTCGCCTCGGTCGCCCCCGTGAGGTAGAGCGCGCCGAGGAGCAGCACCGTCGAGATGCCGGCGCCGACCGAGGCCTCGGTCATCGCGACGTCGACCGCGTCGAGCGCCACGAGCACCGTGGCCATGAGGAAGCTGTACACGCCGGAGAGCACCACCACGGCGAAGAGGTTGCGCTGCACGATCATGACGGCCACGGTCGCCGCCATCATCGCGAGCAGCGCGTCGATGATCAGCGTTTCGATGGCGCCCCCTCCCCGTCCGCGAGCAGCGGCTGCACGCCGCGCGTCATGGCCGCGCGCGCGAGCGCGTGGGTCGCGGTCGGGCTGGTGAAGAAGAGGAGCACGCCGATCAGCGCGAGCTTCACCGTCACCAGCGTGAGGCCCGCCTGTAGCATCATGCCGGCCAGCATGAAGCCCGCCCCGAGGGTGTCGGTGACGCTCGCCGCGTGCATGCGCGTGTAGAAATCGGGCATGCGGATGAGGCCGATGCCGCCGACGATGCAGAAGAAGCCGCCGGCCACGAGCAGTGCCCAGCTCGCGAGGTCGATCGCGAGGCTCATCGCGGCTCCTCCGCCTCGCCCGGGTCGCCGAGGTCGCCGTACTGGAAGAACTTGAGCACGGCGATCGTGCCCACCACGTTGAGGAGCCCATAGGTGAGCGCGAGGTCGAGGAAGTCCGGCCGCCCGGTGAGGAAGCCGAAGACCGAGAGGATCAGCACCGCCAGGGTGCCGATCGTGTTCGCCGCCTGCACGCGGTCGAACACCGTCGGGCCGAGCGCGGCGCGCACGAGCACGAGCGCGGCCGCGACGAGCAGCGCCACCGCGGCGGCGGCGAACATCTAGCGCTGCCCCTCGAACCGGCATACGCGCCGGTCCATCTCGCTCGCGACGACCCCCGCGGCCGACTCGCGCGTGAGGCCGTGAACCAGGAACGAGTCGCGGCCGACCTCGACGGAGATCGTGCCCGGGGTGAGCGTGATCGAGTTGGCGTGGGTGACGAGACCGACGTCCGTCCGCTGCGACGGCCGGAAGCGCACGAGCGTCGGGCTCACCGGGAGCTTCGGGTCGAGGATGATGCGCGTCACCTGCCAGCCGGACTTCAGGATCTCCTTGAGGAGCCACGGCACGTACGCGAACGGCCGCAGGCCGAGGTGCATCGGGTGCCCCTCGTGGTCGATCACCTCCATGCGCCACGCGAAGGCGACGACCGCGACCGCGCAGGCGAAGCCCGCCGTCACCAGGAAGGCGGTGAAGTAGCCCGACAGCAGGAGCCAGAAGGCGAAGAGGACGACGACCGAGTTTGCGGCCCGCAGCACGCGACCCTCCCTTTGTTGTCTTGCCGGCGGCCGCGCCCGTCCCGCCCGCCGCATCGTTTGCCGCGCATTGTAATGACTCGCCGCGGGGGCGGACAACGGTCCCGCGGAACCGTCCGCGCCGCGGCGGGTCGGAGCCGGGATTCGCGCGCCGCTTCGGCGGGCCGCATCCCCTAGAATCCGCTGCATGCCGCTCGCCGCGATCGTCCTCCTGCCGCTGCTCGCCGGCCCGCTCGCGGCGCTCGCGGGCGCGCGCGCTGGCCGCACCGCGTCCGCCTGGGCGGTCGCGGCGGTCACCGCGGCCGCGCTCGCCATCGTCGTCGCCGAGGCGCC
>JAOAEA010000046.1 GCA_026417035.1 Burkholderiales bacterium | reverse complement strand
ATCCAGAGCGGCCGCAGCGCTCGCGCGTGAGCGCCCGGCCCGGGGGCACCGCAGGCGGCGCGACATCCGCCTCGCCCGCTTCGCCCGGCGCGGCGGATCGCTCGCGCGGTCGCCCGGGCCGATGCCCGGCGCCACCGGTCCGGGCGTTCAGCGTCGGGGTGCGGCCGCGGGATCGCGTGCCTGCGCGCGGCTCGACTCCTCCTCCCGCGGCGTGCGGGCGGTCGCCACGGCGACGAGCGCGGTCACGAGCAGCGCGGCGACGACGAGCTTCAGCATGGGGCGCCTCCCGGAGGCGGCACGACGCGCCGCCCGATGCCGATCGCGCAGCAACCGCCGTGCCCGTGCCCGCGCCGGCGCGTGACTTCCGTCGCATGACGCGCCGCAATCGCGCGGGCGTCGCCCGTCAGGAACCGGGATCCCCGCGGGCTTCGCGCGCCTTGCGGTCGTCGGCAGCGTCGAGCGCGCGCAGGATGCGCTCGCCCGTGCGCCCGTCCTCGGGGATTCCGAGGCGCCGCTGCTCGGCGCGCACCGCCTCGCGGGTACGCGCGCCCGGAATGCCGTCTGCGGCGCCGATATCGTGGCCGCGGGCGAGGAGCAGCTCTTGCAGGCGGCGGATGCCGTCGCGGTCGAGGCCGGGGTCGTCGGTGGGCCAGGGCTGCGCGAGCGTGCGCTCGGCGCCGGCGATCCGTTGCGCGAGGAGCGCCACCGACAGCGCATACTTCGTCGCGGCGTTGTAGGCGAGCAGCGCGTCGAAGTTCGGCGTCACCAGGAACGCCGGCCCTCCCGCGCCCGCCGGAAAGAAGAGCGTGGCCCGTGCGTCACCGCGCTCGGGCAGCGGCGCGCCATCGGCTGCGGCGACGCCCGCGCGCGCCCATTGCGGGAGCGTGCGGACGTCGTCCCTGCGCCAGGTCTCGGCGAGCGGCCGCACGCCGCGCGTGAGCGCGGCCGGCACGCGCACCTCGATCGCCGCGGGGAGCCCCGGTACCCAGCGCGTGCGGCGCGCGAGGTGGTTGGCGGTCGAAGCTAAGGCGTCGGGGACCGAGCCGACGAGATCCACGCGGCCGTCACCGTCGCCGTCCACGGCAAGCTCTTCGAAGGAGGTCGGGATGAACTGCGTGAGCCCGAACGCGCCGCCCCACGAGCCGACGAAGTCGTCCGGGCTCACCGTCCCCCCGGCGAGCAGCCGCAGCGATGCGTAGACGTTCGCGCGCCACAGCGGGCGCCCCTCGGTGCACGCGCGGGTGACCCAAACGTCGAGCAGCGGCAACGAGCCGCGGGTCGCGCCGTAGTTCGTCTCGACGCCCCAGATCGCGGTGAACACCGCGCGGTCGACGCCGTAGCGGGCCTCGATGTCGGCCATCGCCTCGGCCCAACGCGCCGCGAGCGCTCGGCCTTCGCGGACGCGCCGCTCGTCCACCGCGCGCGGCACGTAGTCCCACCACAGGTCGACGACCTCCGCCTGGCTCGCGCGGCTCGCGATCACGCGCTCGAGGATCCGCACGTTCGCGGTGAGACGGTCGAAGTCCTCGGCGCTCACGCGGTGCCGCGGCGCCTGCGCGCGGAGCTCCGCAAGGCACGCCCGCAGCGGGTCGGCGGCCGCGGCCTGCGGCGCGAGCGCCGCGACCGTGAGCAATCCGAGCATCGCGGCGACGCGTCGTCCGGGCCGCGCGCACGCCGCGCGCGCGCCGCGGCGGGCTTTGGAGGAAGAGGCGGGCTTCAAGGTGCGGTCGCGCGCCCGGAGGAACGCGCCGAGGGGCAGTCACGGGGCGGGGCGAGGATTGCAGGGTCTCCTGGCCCTGTCAATCGAGCGGCCGGGCGCATCCTGCGCCCGCGGCCGGGGTCCGCCTCGCGCCGCTCGGGGGCCGCGCGCGCCCACGACGCGCCGCGCCGCCGGCGCCGGTTGATCGGCGTCGACCGCCCGGCGGGGCGCTCCGGCGCGATTTCACTTCGATCAATGAAGGAGGCCCGTTTTGGTGCTGAGATGCCGTCGAAGCGCCCCGCCGGCCTGCGTCCGCGCGAACGGGCTGGCATGCGATACCGAATCCATTCGGGGAGAAGACGATGCGACACAAGGCCCTTTTCACGACGGTCGCGGCATGCGCGACGCTTGCGTTCGCCGGCGCCGCGCTCGCGCAGCAGCAGAAGACCGATCCCGGCAAGCGCGAGTTCGAGGCGAACTGCGCCGTCTGCCACGGCAAGGACGGCAAGGGCGCCGGACCCTACGCCGCGGAGCTGAAGGCGAAGGTGCCCGACCTCACCACGATGGCGAAGCGCAACGGCGGCGTGTTCCCGGTCGCGAAGGCGTTCGCGATCATCGAGGGCGCGGGCAAGGGCCACGGCCCGCGCGAGATGCCGGTCTGGGGGCTCGACTACACGGTCCAGGCCGAGCAACTGCTGCCCGAGATGCCCTACAACCAGGCCGTGTACGTGCGCACGCGCATCAACGCGCTCGTGGAGTACCTGGTCCGGATCCAGGAGAAGTGACGCCCCGGGCCGGCGCGTGCGCCGCAGCGCCTGCGTTGCGCGTCAGGTTTCGCGTAACGCCCCGGTGATCCCGACGTGCCGGCCCACCGGGTCGAGCAGCACGCCCGGATTCATGATGCCGCGCGGATCGGCGACCTGCTTCGCGGCGGCGAGCATGCGGCGAAAGAGCGGATCGGCTTCGCGCTCGTAGCCGCCGCGGTGATCGCGCCCGACGGCGTGGTGGTGGGTGACCGTGCCGCCGTGCGTGATCACGGCTTCGTTCGCGGCGCGCTTCACCTCGCGCCAGGCGGCGAGCGCCGATGCGACGCTGCCATCCGCGGCGCCGCGCGCGGCGATGGTGAAGTACGGCGCCGGCCCGTCGGGATAGAGATGCGTGAAGCGGCAGGAGAGGAGCGCCTCCTGCCCCGTCGCACGCGCGATCGCCGCGCCCACGTCCGCCTTCACGTTCGCGTAGAACGCCTCGAAGCGGTCCCAGGTGACCGCGCTCTCGAACGTGTCCATGATCACGCCCAGGCCGACGGCCGGGTCGCGCCAATACGGCATGCGCAGGAACGCGTGGCGCCACGCGCCCGCGGCGCCGCCGCGGCGCTCGTCGCCGCCCTCGGCGCCGGTCGAGCGCGCGACCGCTTGGGCATCGAGCTCGCCGCCGTGGTCGCGCACGAGCTCCAGCGCGCGTGCGATCCACGCATCGAGCGGATGGTCGGCGGACTCGAACCCGAGCACGAGGATCGCCGCGCGGCCGTCCCCGACGCCGGCGAAGACGGTCTCGAGCGGATCGAGGAGGCGGCAGTTCGCCGGGTGGAGCCCGGACTGCGCGAGCGCGCGCACGCAACGCGCCCCCGCGAAGAAGTCGGCGAAGCGGGCCGACGCCGAGGCGCGAAAGCGCGGCCGCGACTGCAGTCGGAGCCACGCCTCGGTGACGACGCCGAGCGTGCCTTCCGAGCCGAGCACCAGGCGCTCTGGCGCCGGCCCCGCGCCGGAGGCGGGCAGGCGCCGCGTCGCGATGGTGCCCGCCGGCGTGACCATGCGCGTCGCCTCGACGAAGTCGTCGATGTGCGTGTGGAGCGTCGCGTAGTGGCCGCCGGCGCGCGTGGCGATCCAGCCGCCGAGCGTCGAGAACTCGAAGCTCTGCGGGAAGTGCCGGAGCGTCAGCCCGTGCGGCCTGAGCTGCGCTTCCAGCTCGGGGCCGAGCGCGCCGGCCTGGATGCGCGCCGCGCGGCTCGTCGCATCGACCTCCAGGACGCGGTTGAGCCGCTCCATGTCGAGCGATACGGCGCCCGCGTAGCCCTCGCCGACGTCGGGCTCCACGCCGCCGCACACGCTGCTGCCACCCCCGTAGGGCACCACGGCGACCCCGTTCGCCTGCGCCCAGTCGAGGATGTCGGCGACGGCCCGCTCGTCCTCCGGGAACGCGACCCGATCGGGCACGGCGGGCGGCGCGCGCAGCCACATGCGCGCGAGGTCGGCGTAGCTCTTGCCGCCGGCGTGGTTGAGACGGTCGAGCGGCGCAGCCGAGAACATCGCCGCGAGCGACGCCGGCGGGGTGACGCGCGGCGCCGGCAGCGCGAAGTCGTGCGCCTGCGGCACGGGCGGCTGCGCGAACGGCACGTCGAGCGCTTCGACCATCGCCTTCACCTTGGCGAGCTCGCGCGCGTCGAGGCGCGCGTCGGCGAGCCCCCAGCCCCAGAAGCGCCGCAGCGGGCGGCGCGAGAGCGTGGCGTCGGCGGTCATGCGGCGGGTCGCGCGGGCGGACGCGGGCGATGGGGCTGGCGGGACGTGCGCGCGCCGCCGGCCCTCAGCCCTTCTTCGCTTCCTTCGCCCAGGAATCGCGCAGCGTCACCGCGCGGTTGAAGACCGGTTTGCCGGGCCGGGAGTCGCGCAGGTCGGCGACGAAGTAGCCGTGGCGCTCGAACTGGAAGCGGTCCTCCGGCTTCGCGTCCTTCAATCCCGGCTCGAGGAACGCGGTGACGGTCTTCATCGCGTCGGGGTTGATGTCGTCGAGCCAGTCGTACTCCCCCTCGAGGTCGGGGACGACGACCTTGCCGTGCTCGTCCAGCGTCTCGTGCGCGTGCGGCACGTGGCCCGGATGCGCGCCCGGCGCGGCCTCGCGCCCGCGCTTCGAGCCGGGAAAGGGCACCCGGAAGAGCCGGTCGTAGAGGCGCACTTCGGCTTCGTAGGCGTGCGCCGCGCTCACCCAGTGGATGTTCCCCTTCACCTTCACGGTGTCGGCGCCCGGCGTGCCCGACTTCGTGTCCGGCAGGTATTCGCAGTGCACCGCGGTCACGTTCCCGTTCGCGTCCTTGTCGCAGCCGGTGCAGCGCACCACGTAGCCGAAGCGCAGCCGCACCGTGTTCCCCGGGAAGAGGCGGAAGTAGCCCTTGGGCGGCGTCTCCGTGAAATCCTCGCGCTCGATCCAGAGCTCGCGCGCGATCGGGAACGTGCGCCTGCCGAGCTCGGGCCTGTGCGGATGAACCGGCGCTTCGCACGGCTCCACGTGCCCTTCGGGCCAGTTGTCGATCACGAGCTTGAGCGGGTCGAGCACCGCGAAGGCGCGCGGGGCGCGCTCGTTCAGGTCCTCGCGCAGGCAGTCCTCGAGCACCGACATGTCGATCCACGAGTCGGCCTTCGAGACGCCGATGCGGTCGGCGAAGAGGCGGATCGACTCGGGCGTGTAGCCGCGCCGCCGGAAGCCGGCGATCGTGGGCATGCGCGGGTCGTCCCAGCCGTCGACGAGCCGGTTGTCGACGAGGTGGACGAGGCGCCGCTTGGAGAGCACGACGTAGGTGAGATTCAGGCGCGCGAACTCGATCTGCTGCGGCAGCGGCAGGTTGAGCTGGCCGAGCTCGCCGAGGCGCTGGTTCAGCCAGTAGAGAGGCCTGTGGTCCTCGAACTCGAGCGTGCAGAGGGAATGCGTTATCCCCTCGATCGCGTCCTCCAGGCAATGCGCGTAGTCGTACATCGGGTAGATGCACCACTTGCCGCCGGTGCGGTGGTGTTCGGCGTGGCGGATGCGGTAGGCGACCGGGTCGCGCAGGTTGAGGTTGGGCGAGCCCATGTCGATCCTGAGTCGCAGCACGTGCGCGCCGTCGGGGAACTCGCCCGCCTTCATGCGCCGGAAGAGGTCGAGGCTCTCGGCCGCGGGGCGGTCGCGGTAGGGGCTCGCCTCGCCCGCCTCGGTGAGCGTGCCGCGCAGTGCGCGGATCTCCTCCGCCGACAGGCTGTCGACATAGGCGTGGCCGTGCTCGATCAGGAGCTCGGCGAAGGCGTACAGCCAGTCGAAGTAGTCCGAGGCGTAGTAGAGGTGCGGGCCCCAGTCGAAGCCGAGCCAGCGCACCGCGTCGAGGATCGAGTCGACGTACTCCTGCTCCTCCTTCGTCGGGTTCGTGTCGTCGAACCGCAGGTGGCACACGCCGCCGTAGTCGCGGGCGAGCCCGAAGTTGAGGCAGATCGACTTCGCGTGGCCGATGTGCAGGTAGCCGTTGGGCTCGGGCGGGAAGCGCGTGCGGATGCGCGCCGGGTCGGTCGGCGCGCCCGCGTGCGCCGCCGCGGGCCCCGGCCGGCCGCCCCAGGTGCGGGTCGCGTACTTTCCGGCGGCGAGATCCGCGTCGATGATGTTGCGGATGAAGTTGGTGACGTGACCCTCGCCGGTCGGCGGCGGGGCGGCAGGGGCAGGCGAGCCGGACATCGGGGCGCTTCGCGATCGAAACCGCGATTCTAGCGCACGCCTCTCGCGCGGCCGGTCACGGCGCGCGCGGCGCGACCTGTGCCATGATCGCGGTGCGCGCGGGGGCGGGCGCGCGCCGGCGAGCGAAGGGGAGGGCAGGCATGGACATCGCAAGGGCGGCGGCCTCGATCGGGGCGCTCTACGCGCACGCGATCGCGCTCGAGCGCGAGGCCGCGGCGCGCTACCGCGAGCTCGCGCAGTCGATGCGCGACCACGGCAACGAGGCGATGGCCGAGCTCTTCGGGCGCCTCGCCGCAGTCGAGTCGGCCCACGCCGAGCGGCTCGAGCGGGACACGCGCGACGTCGCCCTGCCGGCGGTGGACCTGCGCGGCTATGCGTGGCTCGACGTCGGCGCGCCCGGGCGGGCGGCACGCGAGCTCGTCCTGCGCCTCATGACGCCGTTCGACGCCCTCAAGGCCGCGCTCGCCGCCGAGGAGCGCGCGCGGCGCTTCTTCATGGAGGTGCTCGAGGCGGCGACGGACGCGGACGTGAAGTCGCTCGCGATGGAGATGCTCGCCGACGAGGCCGACCACATCGAGTGGGTGAAGGAGGCCCTCGCGCACGCGCCGCGGCCGGCGGTGGACTGGGAGCGGCTCTTCGCGGCGCGCATCGTGCGGCTCGCGCCGGGCAAGACGCTCGAGATCCTCGCCCCCGAGCCGCGCGTGCGGCCGCACGGCAGGCCGTCGCACATGCGGCACGCGCCGAAGCGGCGAAAAGCCGCTACGAAGCCGGCCGCGCGCAAGGCCCGCGCGCGGAAGCCGGTGGCGAAACGGCCGGCGAAGTCGAAGAAGCCGGCGCGGAAGAAGTAGCGCCGGAAAAGCTGCGACCCGAAGCGCCGACGCAGAGACGCGAAGAAGGCAGGGCGCCGCGAAGGCGCAGGGTCGGGGCTCACGGATTTCCGGGGGCGATGCGCCCGCGCCGGCAGCCGGGCAACACTGGGAGCCCGCCGGTCGCTGTTCGCGAGCCTTCGTGCCCCTCGCGTCTTTGCGTTGAATCCTTGCCAGGGAAGCTCTGATCCGTTCGCCGAATGGATCAGGGCTTCCTCTGACATGGGGGTCGAAGGGGAGGGTGTCCCCCGTTGTTTAGACGCTCCCTAGCGCTCCACCGGCGTCGGCGCCGGCAGCGGGAGCCCGCGCGCGGCCATCACCTCGCGCAGGCGGTCCGGGTAGTCGGTGATGATGCCGTCCACGCCGATCGCGATCGCCTTCTACACGTCGGCCGGCTCGTTCACGGTCCAGACGATGATCTTCAGGCCGAGCGCTCTCGCCTCGCGCACCTGCGCCTCGTCGAGGTCGGCGCCCGAGGGCGACCAGATCGTGCAGCCGAACGCCTTCACCATCCTCGGCACCGACCCGTGGTCGCGGAAGCGCACGCCCGCGGTCCACGGGGAATCCTGCGCCGCGCCCGCGCCGATGTTGTCGAGCCAGTCGCGCTGCACGGTGAGGCAGGCGGTCGCGATCTCGGGCGCCTCGCGGCGGATCACCGCGAGCGGCCGCCAGTCGAACGACTGGACGATCACGCGCTTTTCCATGCCCGCCGCACGGATCGTCTCCAGCACCGCGCGCGCCATCTCGTCCGGGCCCGCGGTGGCTTCCGGCTCGACGGGCGAGATCTTGATCTCGATGTTGAAGCGCACCGCGTCGTTGCGTGCGTGGCGCGCGAGCTCGAACACGCTCTCGAGCGTCGGGATGCGCACGCCGTCCATCTTGCGCTGCTCGCGGAAGCGCCGCGCGTAGTCGCTGCCCGGGCGGATGCGGCCGACGTCGTAGCGCTGCAGCTCGCGGTAAGTGAGGTCGCGGATCGCCGGCGTCGGGGGCACGAGCCAGCGGCCGTCGGGCCCGCGCGCGATGTCGGGGTTGAGCCGCAGGTCGTGGTGCACGACCACGGCGTTGTCCTTCGTGAGCCCGACGTCGAGCTCGAGCGTGTGGACGCCCACCTCGAGCGCCCGGGCGAAACCCGGCAGCGTGTTTTCCGGCGCGAGCCCGCGCGCGCCGCGGTGGCCCTGCAGGTCGATGGCGGCGGCGCCGGTCATGGCCGCGATTCCGGCGAGGAAGGCCGCGATACGAAGGAGCATGGCTGTGTGGGGGCCGTGGAGGGCATCGTGGTGCGGCGGATGCCGACGCGGTCAGGCGGCGGTCGGCTCCCGCTTCCTGCGCGTCGCGCCGCGGCGCGCGCGCCGCGGCACGTGGTACCACTTCCGGTGCGGCGACACGCGCTTGCAGGCGAGGCACTGCGTGTCCTGCCACTGCGTCGCGCACCCCGGGCAGAGCCCGCGCGTCCAGAAGGTGTTCCAGACCGTGCCGCAGCCGGGCACGCACTGCCAGCGGTCCTCGGGCGCGGGGCGCCAGCCGCAGTGCGGGCAGTAGATCTCGTGCTCGCGGTCCATCGCGGACATCAGCACCCCGCGAATTTCGCGGCGCGCTTCTCCATGAACGCGCGCACGCCCTCGGCGTAGTCGTGGCTCGCGCCGAGGGCGCGCTGCACGTCGCGCTCGTGGTCGAGCTGCTCGTCGAGCGTGTTGCTCTCGGCGGCGTGGATCGCGCGCTTGATCGCCACGAGCGCCATGGTCGGGCCCGCGGCGAGCTCGCGCGCGATCGCGCGCGCCTCGGCCATGAGCTTGTCGTCGTCCACGGCCTTCCAGATGAGGCCCCAGCGCTCGGCCTCCTCCGCCGAAAGCCTGCCCGCGAGCATCGCGAGCCCCATCGCCCGCGCCGTGCCGACGAGGTGCGGGAGCCAATAGGTCCCGCCCGAGTCCGGCACGAGGCCGATCTTGGCGAACGCCTGCAGGAAGCTCGCCGAGCGCGCGGCGAGCACGATGTCGCAGGCGAGCGCGATGTTCGCGCCCGCCCCGGCGGCGACGCCGTTCACGGCGCACACGACCGGCATGGCGAGGCCGCGCAGGCGGCGCACCAGCGGGTTGTAGTGCTCGCCGATGGTGCGCCCGAGGTCGGGCGGGCCGGCGCCCGGCGAGGTCACGCGGTCGGAGAGGTCCTGCCCGGCGCAGAAGCCGCGGCCCGCGCCGGTGAGGAGCAGCGCGCGCGCCTTGTCGGCCTCGGCGCGGTCGATCGCGGCGCGCAGCGCCGCGTGCATGGCCTCGGTGAAACTGTTCAGCTTGTCGGGGCGGTTGAGCGTCACCGTGGCGACGCCGTCGGCGAGCTCGTAGAGGATCGGGGTCTCGTCCATGGTTTTCTTCTCGCGGCCGCGCGACGCCGCGCGCGCGAGCACAGGATACACCACGCGGCGTAGAATTCCGCACCGCCGGGCGCGTCCGCACGGCGCCTTTGCGCGAGCGATCCCTTCCATGGTCAAGGTGTATTCCATCGACGGCGTGACGCCGGTCGTCCATCCCGACGCGTTCGTGCATCCGAGCGCGGTGCTGATCGGCGACGTGATCGTCGGCCCGGGCGTCTACGTCGGCCCGTGCGCCTCGCTGCGCGGCGACTTCGGCCGCATCCGCGTCGAGGCGGGCGCCAACGTCCAGGACTGCTGCATCGTGCACGGCTTCCCGGACGCCGACACGGTGATCGAGACGAACGGCCACATCGGCCACGCCGCGATCGTGCACGGCGCGCGCGTGCGCGCCAACGCGCTCGTCGGCATGAACGCGGTGGTGAACGACAACGCCGAGATCGGCGAGTGGGCGATCGTCGCGGCGATGGCGTTCGTCAAGGCCGACATGCAGGTGCCGCCGCGCACCCTGGTCGCGGGCATCCCGGCCAAGGTCGTGCGGCCGCTTTCCGAGAAGGAGCTCGCCTGGAAGGCCGACGCGACGCGCCTCTACCAGAACCTGGCGGTGCGCAGTCTCGCCTCGATGCGCGAGACGGTGGCGCTCACCGAGCCCGAGCCCGACCGGCCCTCGCTGCCGCTGCCCGAAGTCCTGCCGCTCTCGGCGTGGAAGGCGAAGCACGGGGGCGGGGGCGCATGAGCGCCTCTTTCGCCGAGCGCCTGCGCGCGCGCGAGCGGCTCGTCGGCACGATCGTCACGCTGGCCGCGCCCGAGGTCGCCGAGGTGCTCTCGGGCGCGGGTCTGGACTGGCTGTTCGTGGACACCGAGCACGCGCCGCTCGACATGCTCGCGGCGCAGCGGCTGCTCGCCGCGGCGCGCATCCCGTGCGTGGTGCGCGTCGCCGACGGCCACGAGGCCACGGTGAAGCGCGCGCTCGACATCGGCGCCGCCGGGATCGTCGTGCCGATGGTGAACAGCGCCGCCCAGGCGCGTTCGGCCGTGCAGTTCGCGAAGTATCCGCCGCTCGGCGTGCGCGGCGTCGGCATCGTGCGCGCGCAGGGCTACGGCTTCGGCTTCGCCGACTACGTGCGCACCGCCAACGAGCGCACCGCGGTGATCGTGCAGTGCGAGCACGTGGTGGCGGTGGAGGCGATCGACGCGATCGTCGCGGTCGACGGCGTCGACGCGGTCTTCGTCGGCCCCTACGACCTCTCCGGCAGCCTGGGGCGGCTCGGCGACGTCGAGCACCCGGAGGTGCTGGCGGCGATCGCGACCGTGCGCGACGCGTGCGCCCGCGCGGGCCGGGCGCTCGGGATCTACGTCGCGGACGCGGCGCGCGCGCAGGCCTGCGCCGCACAGGGCTACACGCTGCTCGCGGTGGGCATCGACGCGCAGCTCCTCGGCGCGGCGGCGCGCGGCATCGTCGCGGCGCTCGCCTGAAGCCGTGATGCGCTCGGGCGGCGGGGGCGTTTGGCGGCGTGCGGCGTCCCTCGCAGCCGCGCTTCTCGCCTCGCTCGCGCTCGCCGCGACCGATGCGCTCGCGTTGCTCGCCGGCAGCGCGAACGCACGGCCGCCCGATTCGCCGGCCCGGCGTGTGGACGCCAACGTGCCGGGCTCGCCCTGGGCGGGCGTGGGCAGCGTCTCGGTGCGCGGCGGCACTTACACCGGCACGCTCGTCTCGCGCACCCGCGTGATCACCGCGGCGCACGTCGTCGGCCACGCGCCGCCCGAGGACATCGTGTTCAACCTGAACCTCACCGGCGACCTCTCGCACCGCATCCCGGCACGCGCGGTGTACCGCTACCCCGGCTATGCGGGGTTCGACCTGCGCAACCCGGTCCACGACCTCGCGGTGATCGAGCTCGCCGAGCCGGCGCCGGAGGATGCGCCGGTGTATCCCGTCTACCGGGGCGGCCTCGCCCCCGGGACGGTGATCGTGCTCGTGGGCTACGGCGCGAGCGGCGACGGCGACCACGGCGCCAACGTGCCGGGCCATCCCGCGGTGAAGCGCGTCGGCCTGAACCGCGTCGACCAGTTCGACGCGCACCCGCTCACCCCGCAGCGGCCGCGCCTCTACCGCTTCGACTTCGACGGCCCCGACGCTTCCTCGAACCGCGTCGGCGGCACGACGCTCGGCAACACGCTCGAGACCTCGGTGGCAGGCGGCGATTCCGGCAGCCCGGCGTTCGTGCGCTCGCGCCGCGGCTGGCTGATCGCGGGCGTGAACACCTTCCAGTGGAGCCCGCCCGGCACGATGCCGGGGCGGTTCGGCTCCGGCGGCGGCGGCGTGCTGCTCGCGCCCTACGCCGACTGGATCGAGGCGGTCGCGCCCGGCGCACCCGAGGCGGTCTGGTCGCTCGACGCGCCTGCGCTGGAGCCGGCGGCGCCTTCCGAACTTCACTCGCAACCGTCGAACGGGAGATAAGCATGGCCTACGAGAACATCCTCACCGAAATCCGCGGCCGCGTCGGCATCGTGACGCTGAACCGCCCCAAGGCGCTCAACGCGCTCAACGACGCGCTGATGAACGAGCTCGGCGACGCGCTGCTCGCGTTCGACGCCGACGAGGGCATCGGCTGCATGGTGGTCACCGGCAGCGAGAAGGCGTTTGCCGCGGGCGCGGACATCGGCGCCATGAAGGACTGGGGCTTCATGGACGTCTACAAGACCGAGTACATCACCCGCAACTGGGAGAAGATCCGCCAGGTGCGCAAACCGGTGATCGCGGCGGTCGCCGGCTACGCGCTCGGCGGCGGCAACGAGCTCGCGATGATGTGCGACTTCATCATCGCGGCCGACAACGCCAGGTTCGGGCAGCCGGAGATCAAGCTCGGCATCATCCCGGGCGCCGGCGGCACGCAGCGCCTGCCGCGCGCGGTCGGCAAGTCGAAGGCGATGGACCTCGTGCTGACCGCGCGCATGATGGACGCGGCCGAGGCCGAGCGCGCGGGGCTCGTCTCGCGCGTCGTGCCGCTCGACAAGCTGATGGAGGAGGCGCTCGCGGCGGCGAGCACCATCGCCGAGTACTCGCTGCCGTCCGTGATCGCGGCGAAAGAGAGCGTGAACCGCGCCTTCGAGTCCTCGCTCGCCGAGGGCGTGCTCTTCGAGCGGCGCATGTTCCACGCGCTCTTCGCCTCGGCGGACCAGAAAGAGGGCATGGCCGCCTTCGTCGAGAAGCGCAAGCCCGCGTTCCAGCACCGCTGAGGCGCGGGCGGGGGCGCGTGCGCACGCCGTCGAGTCGCGCCGTCCGGCGCGCGTTCGGCCGGGCGGCCGCAGCGCGATGACGCGTCCCGCCTGGCGCACCGTCGCCTGGATGTGCGCGGCGCACGTCGCGAGCATGAGCGGCTTCGCGACGTTCGCCACGCTGCTGCCGCGCCTGCAGCAGGCGTGGGGCATCACGAACACCGGCGCCGGGTTCGTGAGCGGCGCGCTGCTCGCCGGCTACATGGTCGCGGTGCCGCTGCTCACCACGCTCACCGACCGCGTCGACGCGCGCCGGGTCTATTTCGGCGCCTGCCTCCTCACCGCCGCCGGCGCGCTCGGCTTCGCGGCGCTCGCCCGCGGGACGCTCTCCGGCGCGGCGTTCCAGATGCTCGCCGGCGCGGGCGTGGCCGGGACTTACATGCCGGGGCTGAAGGCGCTCACCGACAACGTCGAGGGCCCGGCGCAGAGCCGCGCCGTCTCGTTCTACACCGCCTGCTTCGGGTTCGGCCTGAGCCTCTCCGCGCTACTCGCCGGAGCCGCCGCCGACGCGCTCGGCTGGCGCGGCGCGTTCGCGCTCGCCGCCCTCGGGCCGCTCGTGGCGGGAACGATGGTGCTCGCGGGCCTGCCGGCGCGGCGTCCCGCCGCGGCCGTGCCGATGGCGTCGGGCCTCGCCGAGGTCGCGCGCGATCCACGCCCGCGCGCCTTCATGCTCGGCTATGCGGTGCACTGCTGGGAGCTCTTCGGTTCACGCTCGTGGCTGGTCGCGTTCCTCACCTTCGCCCAGGGTGCGGCCGCGTGGCCGCTCGGGCCGGTGGCGATCGTCGCCGCCGCGAACGCGGCGAGCCCCTTCGCGAGCATCGCCGGCAACGAGGTCGCGCTGCGCGCCGGCCGGCCGCGCGTGATCCGCACGGCGCTCGCCGTGTCGGGCGTCTTCACCTGCCTCTTCGGGCTCTTCGCCGGGCTGCCGGGCTGGGCGCTCGCGATCCTCGCGGTCCTGCACCTCGTGCTCGTCAATGCCGACTCCGCGGCGCTCACCGCCGGGCTCGTGGGCGCCGCGCCGCCGGGGCGCCGCGGCGCTGCGCTCGCGCTGCACTCGACGCTCGGCTTCGGCGCGGGCTTCCTCGCGCCGCTCGCGTTCGGCGCGGCGCTCGACCTCGCCGGCGGGAACGCGCGGCCGCTCGCCTGGCAGCTAGCGTTCGTCACGCTCGGCGCCGGCGGCGTCGTCGCGGCCTTCGCGCTGCGGCTCCGGACGCGGCACCCGTGAACGGGCGATGAGCACACGCGATCGGCATTCCGGCGCGGGCCGCGAACGGCTCCTGCTCGTCGCCCTCGCCGGCGTCCAGTTCTCGCATATCCTCGATTTCATGCTCATCATGCCGCTCGGCCCGGCGCTGATGCGGCACTTCGGCATCTCGCCGACGCTGTTCGGGCTGCTCGTCACCGCGTACACGCTCGCCGCCGCGAGCGTCGGTTTCCTCGCCGCCCTCTTCATCGACCGCTTCGACCGGCGGCACGCGCTGGTCACGCTGTTTGCCTGTTTCGCGCTCACCACGCTCGTCACCGCGACCGCCCAGTCGTACGCGTGGCTCCTCGCGGCGCGGGCGCTGTCGGGCGCGTTCGCCGGCGTGCTCGGCGCGAGCGTGTTCGCGATCGTGGGCGACGTCGTGCCCGAGCGGCGCCGCGGCGCCGCGCTCGGACTGGTGATGTCGGCGTTCTCGTTGGCGTCGATCGCGGGCGTGCCGATTTCGCTCGCGCTCGCCGCTGCCTTCGGCTGGCGCGCGCCGTTCTTCTTCATGACTGCGCTCGCGGCTGCGGTGCTCGCGGCGGCCTGGGCGGCGGTGCCGAGCGTCGGCGCCCACGTCCGCGAGGCGCGCGAGCGCCATCCGCTCGCACAGGTGAAGGCGGTGCTCGGCGAGGCGAACCACCGCCGCGCGTTCGCCTTTTCGGCGACGCTCACCTTCTCCGGCTTCGTGGTGATCCCCTTCGTGAGCCCCTACATGGTGGCGAACGTCGGCGTGAAGGAGGGCGAGCTCGCCTGGCTCTATCTCGCCGGCGGACTGGTGACGTTCGGGTTCGTTCGTCTCGCCGGCCGCTGGTCGGACCTCTACGGCCGCCGCCGCGTGTTCACGGTGATCGCGGTCCTGTCGATGGCCGGCATGCTCGTGACGACGCACCTGCCGAGGGTGCCGCTGTGGGTCGCCGTCGCCTCCGCGAGCTTCTTCATCCCGATGCTCTCGGGGCGCTTCGTGCCCGCCATGGCGATCGTCACTGCGGCGGTGAGCCCGCGCCTGCGCGGCGCGTTCATGAGCCTGAACGCGGCGTTCCAGCAGGCGGCGTCGGGCTCCGCCGCTTTCCTCGCGAGCCTCGTCATCGGCCGCTCGGGCGCGGGCGAGCTGACGCACTACGGCACGGTCGGCTGGATCGCGGTCGGCGCGACCGCGGCCACGATCGTGCTCGCCCGGCGGGTACGGGCCGCTCCGTCGCCGCCCGCGCCGCAAACGCGGGCATAATCCGGCCGGGCCCGTGCGGCCGGGCCGCGGCGCGTCGCGCCCGCGCCGGCCGCATCGGGGCGATGACCGCGGGCGGACCCGTCCGGGGCGCGCGACGAGACGGACAAGCACATCGAGGAGGAAGGCAATGGAGCGCATCTGGCTCAAGCATTACCCGGCCGGCGTGCCGGCGGAGATCGACGCCGGGCAGTACGAGTCCATCGTGTCCCTGCTCGAGCAGGCGTTCCAGAAGTTCGCGACGCGGAAGGCCTACTCGTTCATGGACAAGGAAGTGACCTTCCACGACATCGACACGATGTCCGCCCGGCTCGCCGCGTGGCTGCAGGGCAAGGGCCTCGCCAAGGGCGCGCGCGTCGCGATCATGATGCCCAACGTCATCCAGTACCCGGTCGCGATCGCCGGCGTGCTCCGGGCCGGCTGCGTGGTGGTGAACGTGAACCCGCTCTACACGCCGCGCGAGCTCGAGCACCAGCTCAAGGATTCGGGGGCCGAGGCGATCGTCATTCTCGAGAACTTCGCCGCGACGTTGCAGGCCGTGATCGCGAAGACCGCGGTGAAGCACGTCGTCGTCGCGAGCATGGGCGAGCTGCTCGGCTTCCCCAAGGGCGCGATCGTCAACTTCGTCGTGCGCCACGTGAAGAAGATGGTGCCGCCCTTCGAGGTGCCGAACGCGACGCGCTTCTCCGACGCGCTCGCGCAGGGCGCCGGGATGAAGCTCGCGCCGGTCGCGCTCGGCCACGACGACGTGGCGTTCCTGCAGTACACCGGCGGCACCACGGGCGTGTCGAAGGGCGCGACCCTCACCCACCGCAACGTGATCGCGAACGTGCTGCAGTCCGAGGCCTGGATGCAGCCGGCGCTCACGAACCCCAAGAAGGGACCGCCGCCCGAGCAGCTCGTCTTCGTCTGCGCGCTGCCGCTCTACCACATCTTCGCGCTCACGGTCTGCTGCCTCCTCGGCATGCGCAGCGGCGCGCTGAACATCCTGATCCCCAACCCGCGCGACATCCCGGCGACGGTGAAGGCGATCGCGAAGTACAAGATCCACATGTTCCCGGCGGTGAACACGCTCTACAACGCGCTCGCCAACAACCCCGAGTTCGCCAAGCTCGACTTCTCCGGGCTGCGCGTGTGCAACGGCGGCGGCATGGCGGTGCAGAAGGCGGTCGCCGAGAAGTGGCTCCAGCTCACCGGCTGCCCGATCTGCGAGGGCTACGGGCTCTCCGAAACCTCGCCGTCGGCCACCTGCAACCCCACCGACACCGACGCCTACTCCGGCACCATCGGCCTGCCGATGCCCTCGACCGACATCGCGATTCTCGACGACGACGGCAAGCCGGTGCCGATCGGCGAGCGCGGCGAGATCGCGATCCGCGGCCCGCAGGTGATGGCGGGCTACTGGAACCGTCCCGACGAGACCGCGAAGGTCATGACGCCCGACGGTTTCTTCAAGAGCGGCGACATCGGCATCATGGACGAGCGCGGCTACGTGAAGATCGTGGACCGCAAGAAGGACATGATCCTCGTCTCCGGCTTCAACGTGTACCCGAACGAGGTCGAGGACGTGGTGGCGAGCCACCCCGGCGTGCTCGAGTGCGCGGCGATCGGCGTGCCGGACGCGAAGTCCGGGGAGGCGGTCAAGGTGTTCGTGGTGCGCAAGGACCCGGCGCTCACCGAGAAGGCCCTGCTCGAGTACTGCGAGCAGCACCTCACCGGCTACAAGCGGCCCCGGTTCGTCGAGTTCCGCGACGAGCTGCCGAAGACCAACGTCGGCAAGATCCTGCGCCGCACGCTGCGCGACGAGGCGCTCGCGAAGGGCGAGAAGAAGGCGGCCTGACTTCAGGGATCGGGATCCGGGATTCGGGAGGGGGCCCACGCGCCCCCTTTCTTCTGTCCGCGGCGCACGCGGCGCGCGCCGATCCATCCGGGGCCTCCGTCCTCGATCCCGAATCCTGAATCCCGGTCGATGGACCAATCCCGCCTCCTGCGCGGCATTGCGGCGCTCTCGGTGACGATCTTCGCGTGGGGCGCGACCTTCCCGATCGCGAAGAGCGCGCTCGTCACCCTCGACGGCTTCTGGGCCACCGCGATCCGCTACTTCTTCCTCGCGCCGGTCTTCCTCGCGATCCTCTATCTCGTCGAGGGCCGCGGCGCGCTCGGCTACGACCGCCGCTTCCGGCTGGCGGCCGTCTTCGGCACGCTGGGGTTCGCCGGCTTCAACCTGTTCTCGTACGTCGGGCTCCAGCACACGCTGCCGGAGAACGCGGCGATCATCAACACGCTGCAGGCGCCGATGACGGCGCTCGCGCACTGGGCCTGGCGCGGCGTGCGGCCGGCGCGCTTCACCGTCGCCGCGATGGTGGCCGCCATCGCCGGCGTCGCGCTCGTCGTGACGAAGGGCGACCCGGCGGGCGCGCTCGCGGGCGGCTCGCTGTTCGGCGACCTGCTCTGCCTCGCCGGCGGCGCGTGCTGGGTCGGCTACATCCTCGGCGTGGTCAAGTTCCACGAGTGGAGCTCGCTCCGCTACAGCGCACTCACCTGCGTGCCTGGCACCTTCGTGATCTTCCTCGTCACGGCGACCGCGACGGCGGCGGGCGTCGCGCACGTCCCCGCGGCCGCCGACGTGTCCGCCGTCTCCTGGCAGCTCGCCTACCTCGTTCTCTTCACCGGCGTCGTCGGGGTGCTCTTCTGGAACCGCGGCGTCCAGCTGCTCGGGCCGCTCAACGCGATCCTGCTCGGCAACCTGATCCCGGTGGTCACGTTCGCGATTCGGGTCGGGCAGGGCCACCGCTTCGCGCCCGTCGAGATCGCCGGCGCGGCGCTCGTGATCGCGGCGCTCGCGGCGAACAACCTCCACCTGCGCCGCAAGGCGCTCGCCGGAACGAGGTAGCCATGTCCCGGCGCTTGTCCGGGCGCATTGACGGCGGGCTCGCGGCCCGGCAAGAATCGGCCCCGGCGCTTCGCCACGCCCCGGGTGGAGCCGGGGCGCGCCCGAGTGCGCCAGCGCCGATCGACACAACGACGCCGAGGAGGACAGGACATGCGAAACACGATTCGGGTAGCGGGCCTCGCCGCGGCGGGCCTGGCGGTGCTGGCGGGTTGCGCGACCACGCCGCCGGGACCGCAGCACATGACGTTCTTCGTGACGAGCGTGAATCCGGGCAAGGGCGGGAACCTGGGCGGGCTCGCCGGCGCGGACGCCCACTGCGCGGCGCTCGCGAAGGCCGCGGGCGCGCCGCCCGAGCGCGTGTGGCGCGCCTACCTCAGCACGCAGGGCGCGAACCTGACCGACCCGAACTTCGTGAACGCGCGCGACCGCATCGGGCCGGGGCCCTGGCAGAACGCGAAGGGCGTCGTGATCGCGCGCAACGTCGAGGACCTGCACTCGGCCGGCAACAACCTCAACAAGGAGACGGCGCTCGACGAGCGCGGCCAGATGGTGAACGGCCGCACCGAGAAGCCGAACAAGCACGACATCCTCACCGGCTCGCGGCCCGACGGCACGGCGTTCCCCGGTTCGCCGTTCCCCGACATGACCTGCGGCAACTGGACCAAGGACGGGAACGACGGCGCGGCCGCCGTCGGCCACCACGACCGGGCCGGCCCGATCGCGGCGAGCTGGGCCACGTCGTGGAACTCCGCGCACCCGACGCTCGGCTGCAGCATGGAGCGCATCCGTCCGACGGGAGGCGACGGCCTCTTTTACTGCTTCGCGGTGAAATGACGCGGCGGTCCGCGCGGCGCGCGCATCCCTGGCGCTCCGCGCGGCCGCCCCGCGACCCGCTCGCTGCGACCGGCGCACGCGGCTCGCCGGGAGCCTCGTCACGCTCACCGAGGCGTTCTTCCCGCGGATGATGACGGGCCGGGCCGGCGCAGGGACCTGCTTCCGTCGGACGAGGCCAGGATCGACGGCAGCAGGATCGACCTCGCCAGGTTTTTCGGGACGATCGGGAAGGCGCCTGGCACGTTCCCGCTCGTCACGCGCTGAACGGGCTGCGCCCGCGCGATCGGTGCAGTCCCCGGTCGGCCCGATGGCCGGCACTCTCTCCCACCCCCAGGAGCATTCCCATGAAGCCTCACGCCCGACGCGCGCTCGCCGCGCTCGCCACGAGCCTCGTCCTCGGCGCATGCGCCGCGATGTCCGGTAGCCCGCGCGGCCTCGACGGCACGGCCTGGGTGCTCGCTTCGCTGCCGGGGCACGCGCTCATCGCCGAGGCGCTGCCGACCGCGCGCTTCGCCGACGGGCGTGTCCAGGGCAGCGACGGGTGCAACCGCTACACGGCGCCCTACACCTCGAGCGGGTCGAGCGTGCAGGTCGGGCCGCGCGGCGCTTCCACGATGATGGCCTGCGCGCCCGCGGTGATGAAGCAGGCCGAGGCGTTCATGGCGGCACTCACGAAAGCGGCGGCGTTCCGCGTCGTCGACGGCCAGCTCGAGCTCCAGGCGGCCGACGGCGCCGTGGTCGCCACCTTCGCGGCGCAGCGCGAGACGCTCGCGGGGACGTCGTGGCGCGTGACCGCGTACAACAACGGCCGGCAGGCCGTGGTGGGCGCGAAAGACGGCACGGCGCTGACCATCGCTTTTTCCGAGGACGGCCGCGTCAGCGGGTCGGCGGGATGCAACAGCTTCAGCGCCACGTTCAAGCAGGCCGGCGCGAAGCTCTCGATCGGTCCCGCCGCCGCCACGCGGAAGATGTGCGCGGCGCCCGCGGGCGTCATGGAGCAGGAGCGGGAGTTCCTGAAAGCGCTCGAAACCGTGGCGACCGCGCGGGCCGAGGGCGACCGCCTCGAGCTCCGCACGGCGGACGACGCGCTCGCGGTCATGGCGACGAGGTCGAACTGAGCCCGCGCTCGCCGCGCGCGAGGGTGGCGGCGGGATCCGGCGAAGGCGCGCGCTGCGGGCGCGCCGTGCGTGGATGCTCCCGGGCCCGCGCACGGTGCCCGGGCGCCCCGATGGTGCCCGCGCCGCGGCGCTCGTGCACCGCAACGGGAAAACCCTCCGCGGACAATGCCAAGCCACGCCGACTTTGGTATAAGGCCGATGTTGCGTCGCAATAGCAAAGGAGAGTCGGGACGATGCTGTACAGCCTCCACGAGTGGCAGCACGCGATGCTCGCGCCGGTGAACGCCCTCGCGAAGACCCACCGGGAGCTCTTCTCCCACCCGTTCAGTCCTCTCACCTACCACCCGTTCTCGAACAACATCGCGGCCGGCGCCGACCTCCTGCAGCGGCTCACGACGCGCTACGACAAGCCCGAGTGGGGCATCGAGCACACCTTCATCGACGGCGAGGAGGTCGCCGTCGCGATCCGCGTCGCGCTCGACCTCCCGTTCTGCAAGCTCCTGCACTTCGAGCGCGCCGTGCAGCGCGACGACCCGCGGGTGCTGGTGGTCGCGCCCCTTTCCGGGCACTTCGCGACGCTGCTCCGCGACACCGTGCGCGGCCTGCTCCCCGACCACGACGTGTGGATCACCGACTGGATGGACGCGCGCATGGTGCCGGTCACCGCGGGCGAATGGCACCTCGCCGACTACGTCGACTACGTGCGCGCCTTCATCCGCCACCTCGGCAACGATCTGCACGTCATGTCGGTGTGCCAGCCGACGGTGCCGGTGCTCGCCGCGATCGCGCTGATGGCGGCCGACGACGAGCCGGTCAAGCCGAGGACGATGATCATGATGGGCGGCCCGATCGACGCGCGCCGCAGCCCGACCGCGGTGAACAACCTCGCGACGAAGCATCCGATCTCGTGGTTCGAGCGCAATCTCATCCACCGCGTGCCGGGCAAGTACCCGGGCTTCATGCGGCGGGTCTACCCCGGGTTCCTGCAGCACCTCGGGTTCGTCGCGATGAACCCCGACCGCCACGCCGACGCGCACTGGGACTACTACCTGCACCTCGTCGCCGGCGACGGCGACAGCGCGCAGGCGCACCGGCGCTTCTACGACGAGTACAACGCGGTGCTCGACATGCCGGCCGAGTACTACCTCGACACCATCCGCACCGTGTTCCAGGAGTTCGCGCTGCCCGAGGGCCGCATGCAGGTGCGCGGCGAGCCGGTGCGTCCGCAGGCGATCACGAGGACGGCGCTCCTCACGATCGAGGGCGAGCTCGACGACATCTCCGGCAGCGGCCAGACCGAGGCGGCGCACGCCATCTGCACCGGCATCGCCGCGCGGCACCGCGAGCACTTCACCGCGCCGCGCGTCGGCCACTACGGGATCTTCAGCGGCCGCAAGTGGCGCGAAGTCGTCTGCCCGCGCGTGCGCGACTTCATCCGCCGGCACGCGTAGCGCCCGGCGCGCCGGCGCAGCCCGCGGCGCGGAGCCGCTAGAATCGCCGCATCGCTTCCCGGAGCCCGCGATGCGCTACCCGCTTTCCGCCGGCGTGCCCGGCTTCGTCCTGGCCGTGCTCGCCCTGGCCGGGTGCGCGACGACCTCGCTCGTCGCCTCGTGGACCGACGAGTCCTGGCAGGGCGGCAAGCGCGAGAAGCTCCTCGTCGTGGGTGTTGCGCGGGACGCGACGCTGCGGCGAGTCTACGAGGACGAGTTCGTGCGCCGCGCCGCCGCGGCCGGCGTGCAGGCGGTGCAGTCCTACCGCTTCATTCCCGAAGACGGGCCGGTTCCCGAGGAGCGGCTGCGGCAGGCCGTCGCCGAGTCGGGCGCGGACGGCGTGCTCACCTCGGCGCTGCTCGCGGTGACGCAGCAAACTACGGTGTCGCCCGGCTTCGCCGCGCCGCCGGTGGGCTTCGGCTACTACGGCTTCTATCGCTGGGGCTGGGGCAGCGCCGTCGTCGCGCCCACGGTGCAGACCTATTTCGTCTTCTTCATCGACACGCGGTTGCACGACGCGAAGTCGAACGCCCTCATCTGGGCGGGAACGACCCGCACCGCGAGCTTCGACTCGGCGGCAGCCGAGATCCGCGGCTTCGTCGACGTCGTCCTCGGGGCGCTGCGGGCGAAGGGGGTGGTTTGAGAGGCAGGATTCAGCATCCAGGATCCAGTGCTCGGGATTCCGGGTCTTGGATTCGGGATCGACGATCGGCCGTTGAGAACTGAGGATCGAGGGCTTGGGATTCGGCCTCCGGGTCCCGGCGGGATCCGACGGGCGGCTCGCGCGTCAACGGCAAGCCGCGAATCCCGAGTCCTGGATCGTGAATCCTGGCCTCTAGACATACGCAATCATCCGCCCGCACGCGATCACGCCGAGCCAGAGCGCAAGCGAAAGGAGCGCGGCGAGCTTGGCCGCGGCCGGGGTCGGCCGGTCGCGGTTCCAGTCGATCGCCGTGCGATAGACGGTGAGATGGAACGCCGCGGCATTGAGGCCGGCCACCGCGAGCAGCACGAGCTTGAGGCGGAACGCCGGGTTCGCGGCGAACTCGGTGGCGTGTGTCGAGAACATCGCGAACCCGGTCGGCACCACCACTGCGAGGCCGAGCCATGCCCAACGCAGCAGGAACCGGCCCAGGGTTGCGACCGGGAGCGAGCGCCCGAACCCGAGGAGGCGCAGGTCGAGCGCGGCGACGGAGCCGACGAACGCCGCGATGCCCGCGACGTGGCCGACCTCGACGATCGGATAGAGCCACAGGGAGCCGCGCATCTCGCGCGCGAACGCGGAAGCCTCGAGCGCGGCGAGGAACGCCGGGGCCTCCATCGCGCGCTCGCGCTACCGGAGCTCGACCGTCCTGCCGTCCACGGTGATGCGCTCGGCGCGCATCTCTTCGGGCTTCGACCGGTTCGGATAGCCGACGACGGTCGCCACGTTGCCGGGGCGCAGCGCGTCCCTGGGCAGCCCGCGGTTCTCCATCCGCGTGGGCGGCGCGAGCACGACGACCCAGGTCTTCCCCGGGGTCTCGAGGTGAATGTGCCCGTGCGGGTGCTCGTAGCCCGACGCGACGATCTTGCCGGTGAGCGTGAGCACGCTGGAGCTGTCGTACTCGCTCCAGCCGTGGTGCGCGGCGGCGGGTGCCGCGGCGAGCGCGGCGGCGAGGAGGAGGGGCAAGGCACGCTTCATGACGACTCCCCGATCCGATGACGCAGGCGACTATGCCCCCGGCGCGACGAAAACTCAACCGCGGTGCACGGGCCGTCCCGAAGCGAGACCCGGCGAGCCGCATTCACCGGAGCCGATGGCGATGACAGGGGCCGCGCAAGGTGGGGCCCGGTGTGGTTCCCGGGTCTGGAGCGTGGTCTGCGCCGCCCTCGCCGCGACGCTCGGCGCCGTGGCGGCGGCGCAGCACGCGCCGCCCCGCATCGTCGCGACCGAACGCATCGAAACGACCGCCGCGAGCGCCCCCTACCGGCTGCGGCTCGCCCTGTTCACGCCCGCCGGCGGTCCGTGGCAGGCCGCGACCATCGCTGCGGCGACCCGCGAGGCGGCGGCGATCCTCGCGCAGTGCGGCATCGGTCTCGAGCCCGCGACCCTCTACACCTACGACGGCGATGCGCGCTTCCGCGACTACTTCACGCCATGGTCGCGGGCCCTCGTCGCCGGGCTCGCGCCAGAGAAGCCCGCCGTGTTCTTCGTCGCGGCGACGCGAAACCGGCCGGCGTTCGACGCCGAGGCGGTCGGACGCGGCAACTCGCGCACCCGCCCCGAGCTCGCCGACACCGTGTGGGTGGCCTGGGGCACGCGCGACCTGCCGGTGGCGCTCGCGCACGAGATCGCCCACGTCCTCGCCGACTCGGGCGAGCACTCCGCCGCGGCCGGCAACCTGATGAACGAGCAGACCGCGCCCGGCGCGACGCGGCTCGACCGCGAGCAGTGCGCGCGCATGGTGGCGACCGGGGCGGCGAACGGGTTGCTGTCGCGCTAGCGCTTCGGGCCGTTCAACGCAGAGGTCGCCGAGATCGCAGAGGGTCGCAGAGGCTCGGGTGGGTCCGTTCACCCGCCCCGGTGCCTGCGCCCGGCTGGTGACGCCGCCTCCGCTCAGCGGCTTCCGCTGTCTCTGCGATGCTCCGCGTCCTCTGCGCCTTGTGCGTCGGATGCTCGAGCCGCGCTCGCGCAGCGCGCCGCCCGGCCGGGCAGGGCGAGCGCGTAGAACGACGCGGCCGCGGCGAGCGCCGCGAGCGCGATCGAGACCGACGCCGGCAGCGTCGTGCCGTCGTGCAGCCGGCCGACGGCGAAGCCGGCGAGCCCGCCGACGGTCATCTGCCCGAAACCGAGCAGCGCCGAGGCGGCGCCCGCCGTTTTCGGGAAGGGGCCGATCGCGCCGGCCATCGCGGCGGGCATGTTGAAGCCCGCGCCCATGAAGAAGACGAACATCGGCGCCACGAAGGCCGCCACGCTCTCGACGCGCGCGTACGCGAGCACCGCCATCGCCGCGCCGCCCGCCACCGCGAGCGCGGTCCCGACCACGAGCAGCCGGTCGATGCCCGCGCGCAGGGCGATCCTCGCGACGACGAGGTTGGTCGAGACATAGCCGACCACCGTCGCGCCGTACACGAAGCCGAAGTCGCGCGGCGGCACGCCGAGCACCTCGATCAGGACGAACGACGAACCGGACACGAACGAGAAGATGCCGGCGTAGGTGAACGCGACGACGCCGGTGCAGCCGAGGAAGCGCCGGTTCGCGAGGATCGCGCGGTAGCGCGCGAGGAGGCCCGCCACCTCGGTCGCGCGCGGATCGGGATGCGGGTTCGACTCCGTGAGGCGCGCGGCCACCGCGGCGAGCAGCAGGCCGCCGATGGCGGAGAGCGCCGCGAACGCGCCGCGCCAGCCGAACGCCACCTCGAGGGCGCTGCCGACCATCGGGCCGAAGATCGGCGCGAGCGACATGCCCGCGGTGATGACCGCGAGCATGCGCGCCGATCCGGCGACGCCGTAGATGTCGCGCACGATCGCGCGCCCGACCACCGCGCCGGCGCAGGCGCCGACCGCCTGCAGCGTGCGTGCCGCGACCAGCCATCCGATCGAGGGCGCGAAGATCGCCGCGACCGACGCGACGAAGTAGATCACGAGGCCCGCGAGCAGCACCGGCCGCCGGCCGTAGCGGTCGGAGAGCGGGCCGTGGACGAGCTGCGAGAGCGCGAAGGCGACGACGAACGCCGAGAGCGTGAGCTGCGCCTCCGAGACGCCGATCCCGAAGTCGCGGCGCAGCCCGGGGAGCGAGGCGAGATAGAGGTCGGTGGAGAGGGGCAGCAGCGCGAAGGCCACCGCGACCATGACGGCGACGCCGGCACTGCTCCTGGAGAAATCGCTCAAGGCTTCAACGCGGCGTGCGCAGAGTCCGCGGAGGCGAGGGAGCGCGGGCGGCGCGGGCCACGCCCCGGCGGGCGGATGACCGCGGCAGGCTCACGTGCGGGATCGGACCGGACGGGCGCCCGGAATCGACCGCCGCGGCCCCTCGCGTCCCCTGCATCGCAGCATCAGCGCGGCGGGACGTACTTCGCCACCTGCTGGTCGATCGCGCCGAAGATCGACCGCCCCGCGGCATCGAGCATCTCGATGCGGACCCGGTCGCCGAACTTCAGGAACGGCGTCGTCGCCTTGCCCGACTCGATGATCTCGAGCATGCGCTTCTCGGCGATGCAGGTGGATCCGCTCGAGCGGTCCTTGTTGGAGACGGTGCCCGAGCCGATGATCGTCCCGGCGCCGAGCGGGCGGGTCTTCGCGGCATGGGCGATGAGCCTCGGGAACTCGAAGGTCATGTCCACGCCGGCGTTGGGCCGCCCGAAGAGCTCGCCGTTCAGGTGCACCACGAGCGGCAGGTTCACCTTGCCGCCGTCCCAGGCGTCGCCGAGCTCGTCGGGGGTCACGGCGACCGGCGAGAACGCCGACGACGGCTTCGACTGGAAGAAGCCGAACCCCTTGGCGAGCTCCTGCGGGATGAGGTTGCGCAGCGACACGTCGTTCACGAGCATCAGCAGGCGGATGTGCGCGCCCGCCTTCTTCTCCGGGACGCCCATCGGGACGTCGTCGGTGACCACCGCGACCTCGCCTTCGAGGTCGATGCCCCATTCCTCCGAGGCCATGAGGATGTCGTCGGTCGGTCCGAGGAAGCTGTCCGAGCCGCCCTGGTACATCAGCGGATCGGTCCAGAACTCCGGCGGCATCTCGGCGCCGCGCGCCTTGCGCACCAGCTCGACGTGGTTCACGTAGGCCGAGCCGTCGGCCCACTGGTAGGCGCGCGGCAGGGGCGAGGCGAACTTCACGAAGTCGGGCTCGAACACGCGCGAGCCGGACGGGTCGCGGTTCAGGCCCTCGTAGACGGATTCGAGCTGCGGCGCGACGTAGTCCCAGTCGTCGAGCGCCGCCTGCAGCGTGGGCGCGATGTCGAACGCGACGACCGCGTGCCGGAGGTCCCGCGAGACCACGCAGAGCGCGCCGTCGCGGGTGTCGTTCCTGAGCGTGCCGAGCTTCATGTCCGTCCCCGCGTGAGAGGGCGCGATTCTACCGAAAAGCGGGAACCGCACAGGCGCGAAGGACGCGAAGGATCGCAAGCGGAAGCTTCGCGCGGGCGTGCCCGCCGGTGGCCTCGGAGCGGCACGTCCGGCGCATCCCCCGTTGCGGCGTCGACACGCGCGCAGCTCGGAGCCGTTTCGCGTCCTTTGCGTCCTCCGCGACCGCCGCGTCGGCTCGTTCTACGGCTTCGACGGATCGAAGTGCTTCTTCAGCCCCTGCCAGCACTCGTAGTACTTCGCCTGCAGGTGCGAGGCCTCGAGCGCGTACTTCGTCGGCCGGAACGCGAGGCGCGTCTCGAACATGAACGCCATCGTGTCGCGGATGTAGTCGGCTTTCGAGAGGTCGGCGTTCGAGGCCTTCTCGAAGGTCTCCGCGTCCGGGCCGTGGCCGCTCATGGTGTTGTGCAGGCTCGCGCCGCCGGGCAGGAACCCTTCGGCCTTGGCGTCGTAGGCGCCGTGGATGAGGCCCATGAACTCCGCCGCGATGTTGCGGTGGAACCACGGTGGCCGGAAGGTGTGCTCCATGGCGAGGATCCGTGGCGGGAAGATCACGAAGTCGATGTTGTCCACGCCCGGCGTGTCGGAGACCGACTGCAGCACGAGGAAGATCGACGGGTCGGGATGGTCGTAGCTGATCGAGCCGATGGTGTTGAAGAGCCTGAGGTCGTACTTGTAGGGCACGAAGTTGCCGTGCCAGGCGACGACGTCGAGCGGCGAGTGGTCGATCTCCGCGGCCCACAGGTTGCCGAGGAACTTGTTGACGAGCTCGAACCGTCCTTCGCGGTCCTCGTAGGCAGCCACCGGCGTGAGGAAGTCGCGCGGGTTGGCGAGCCCGTTCGAGCCGATCACGCCGAGGTCCGGCAGGCGGAAGGGCGCGCCGAAGTTCTCGCAGACGTAGCCGCGCGCGACGCCATCGGGCAGCTCGACGCGGAAGCGCACGCCGCGCGGGATGGCGACGATCTCGTGGGGCTCGGCCTCGAGCACGCCCATCTCGGTGGCGACACGCAGCCGCCCCTGTTGCGGCACGACGAGGAGCTCGCCGTCGGAGTCCATGAAGAAGCGGTCGGTCATCGGCCGGTTCGCCGCGTACATGTGGATCGCACAGCCGCTGCCGGCGTCCGGCGCACCGTTGCCGCACATGGTCACGAGGCCCTCGACGAAGTCGGTCGGTTTCGCCGGGATCGGGAACGGGTCCCAGCGCAGCTGGTTCGGCGTCGCCGGCTGGCTGAAGTCGTTGGTGAGGAGGCCGCTGTCGATCCGCTTGAACGGCTGGTGCATCGCGCCCGGGCGGATGCGGTAGAACCAGGTGCGGCGGTTCGCCGCGCGCGGCGCGGTGAACGCGGTGCCGGAGATCTGCTCGGCATAGAGCCCGTAGGCGCACTTCTGCGGCGAGTTCTGGCCCTGCGGCAGCGCGCCGGGCAGCGCCTCGGTGGCGAAGTGGTTGCCGAAGCCGACGAGGTACGCGAGCGGCGTGGCGGTGCGGGCGGCGGCGGGTTTCTTCTCGGTGGTCACGGTCATGGGCGGTTCTCCTCGACGGCGTGCGGCGCGCCTGGCCGCACGGGTGTTATCTCCTCGCTTGTCATCCTCGCGCCCGGGGCAGCACGCTCACCCGCGCCGTGCGTGCGATCGCCATCGCCTCGCGCAGCACCTCGAGGTCGCCAATGCGGGCGTCGCGCAAGGTGGCGATGCCCCCTTGCAGATCCCCCGAGCCAGGTGACCTCGGGGCGGGGCTCACGCGCGCCCCCGCGCGATCGCCATCGCCTCGCGCAGCACCTCGAGGTCGCCTATATGGTTGGCGAGCAGCAGCACGAGCTTCGCGTTCGCCTTCGCGCTCGCGCCCTCGTCGAGGTCGCGGTGCATGTCGATGAGCGCCTCGTAGAAGTCGTCGGGCGAGGCGATATTGGGTTCGAGGTTCAGCTTGGCCATGGGCGCCTCAGGCGTGGGCGGGTGCGCGGCCGGCGCGCGCCGGCGCGGCCTGGTCGTTGCACGTGGCGCGCGCGACCGCCGACCGGACCTTCGCGGCGTCGAGCGCGCGCCAGCGCGCGGCGACGTGCTGGTCCGGGCGGAAGAGGTAGCACGTCCCGGGCCGGGCATCGTAACGCTTCGCGAGCCACCCCTCGACGTCCTCGAGCACCTCGCACCCGGGCGGCGCGGAGGCGAGCCCGCCGCCCTGCGGGACGACGATCCGCGTGGCGACCGGGATGGGGTCGCGGCCGAGCGCCGCGATCGCATCGGCCTGCGCCGCCGTGAGAGGCGCCTGCGACGCGAACAGCACCAGGTCGAAGCCGCGCCCGAGCGACGCGAGGAACCAGCCAGTCTTGCCTTCGCGCCCCACGGGCGCGTCGGCCGCCGGCGTCCCGGGCACCATCGCGCCGGCGAAGCCGTCGCCCGGCGCGTCGGGCGTGTTGAGCGAGGAGCCATGCAGCACCGCCGGCACCGACAGGCGCCCGCTGTTCACGATGCGCCGCGCGAAGGGATACGACTCGGCGAGTTCGAGCACCGCGTCGCGGAATACCCGGCTCACGCCACTCTTGGGCGTGATGAAGTCGGTGGAGCGCGTCGAGTTGAGGATGTTCTCGTCGGCGGCGTAGACGCGCTCCTCGTCGTAGGTGTCGAGCAGACGTTCCGGCGCCTTGCCCGCCATCACGAGCGCGAGCTTCCACACGAGGTTGTCGGTGTCCTGGATCCCGGAGTTCGCGCCGCGCGCCCCGAACGGCGACACCTGGTGCGCGGCATCCCCGGCGAAGATCACCCGGCCGTGCCGGAACCGCTCCATGCGCCGGCACTGGAAGGTGTACACGCTCACCCATTCGAGCTCGAACTCGCGGTCGTCGCCGAGCATCGCCTTGATGCGCGGGATCACGCGCTCGGGCTTTTTCTCCTCTTCCGGGTCGGCGTCCCACCCGAGCTGGAAGTCGATGCGCCACACGTCGTCGGCCTGGCGGTGGAGCAGCGCCGACTGGTTGCGGTGGAAGGGCGGGTCGAACCAGAACCAGCGCTCGGTCGGGAACTCGGCCTTCATCACGACGTCGGCGATCAGAAAGCGGTCGCGGAACACCTGGCCCTTCGACTCGAGGCCCATCAGATGCCGCACCGGGCTGCGCGCGCCGTCGGCGACGACGAGCCAGTCGCAGGTGAGGGCGTAGCGTCCGTCCGGCGTCTCGACCTCGAGCCGCACGAGGTCGCCGCGCGCGTCCACCCCGACCACTTTGTTCATCCACCGCAGGTCGGTCCTCCCGAGCGCGCGCAGGCGTGCGAGGAGCATCTCCTCGAAGTGGTACTGCTGCAGGTTCACGAAGGCCGGGCGGTGGTGGCCCGGCTCGGGCAGCAGGTTGAACGTGTAGACGAGGCGGTCGCGGAAGTACACCTTGCCGACGTTCCAGCTGATGCCGCGCTCCACCACGGGATCGCCACAGCCCAGGCGATCGAGGATCTCGAGGGCGCGCTTGGCGTAGCAGACCGCGCGTGAGCCGACGCTTACCGTGTCGTCCTCGTCGAGGAGCACGGTCGCGACGCCGCGCGTCGCGAAGTCGATGGCGGCGGAGAGCCCGACCGGCCCGGCACCGATGATCACGACCGGGTGGTGCGCCGGCGCCGCGGCCGACTGGTCCGGCGAGCGGACGTAGTCGTAGCGCGGCTGCACGTACGTCTTCAGCATGGTGTCTCCTTCCGCTGCTGCAGACGGGCGCGCCGGCTTGCCGCCGGCGCCCGATTACGATATGGTAAATGCTTTGCACGTATCGTAATTAGCGCCCGGGGCGGCGTCAAGCCCGGGGAGCGGGGGAGCGGATGCAGGCGAAGGGGGCCGGTGCCCGGCAGGGCATCCAGTCGATCGAAGTGGGCGGCCGTCTGCTCGCGGCGCTCGCCGCGTCCAGGAAGCCGATGATGCTGAAGGACCTTGCCGAGGCGGCGGGCATGAGCGCGCCCAAGGCGCACCGCTACCTCGTGTCCTTCCAGCGCATGGGCCTCGTCGAGCAGGATTCCGCGAGCGGCCACTATGACCTCGGGCCGTTCGCGCTCGACCTCGGCCTCGCGTGCCTCGGGCGCCTCGATCCGGTGCAGCATGCGCTGCCGGCGCTCGCGCGGCTGCGCGACACCATCGACGAGACGGTCGCGCTCGCGGTGTGGGGCAACCACGGCGCGACCATCGTGCGCTGGCTGGAGTCGAGCCAGCCGGTGAACGCGGCGCTGCGCACCGGCGCGGTGATGCCGCTCACGCGCTCCGCGACCGGCCGCGCGTTCCTCGCGTTCCTGTCCGAGGGCGCGACCGCGCCGCTGGCGAAGGCCGAGCTCGCGGCGAACGCGCGCGCCGGGCTCGCGCCCGCGACGCGCGAAGAGCTCGCGAGGATCGTCGCCGAGACGCGCCGGCACGGCATCGCGCGCGCGGTCGCCGAGTTCACCGAAGCGATCAGCGGCTTCGCGGCGCCGGTCTTCGACGCCGACGGCCGCATGACGCTTGCGCTCGTGGCGCTCGGTTACGCGGGCGACTTCGACGCGCGCTGGGACGGCGCGACGGCGCACGCGCTGCGCGAGGCGGCCGCGTCGCTGTCGCGGCGGCTCGGCTGGTCGCCGGCGCGGGCGGCGTGACGCGCTCGGCCCCTCGGGAACCGCGAAGGCGCCAAGGGCGCGAAGGATCGCCAAAGCGGGAGCAGCGGCGGTCAGCGCGCCGAGCGTGAGCTCACTCGGGCCCCGGGGTCGAAGGGCACAGTCACTTCCCGTCGTTCGGCGCGCCTTCGCGTCCTCGGCGCTTTCGTGGTTCCCGGATTCCGGTCGCTCACACCGTCACCCGCGTCCCGAGCTCGATCACCCGCTCCGGCGGCAGGCGGAAGTACTCCGCCGCGCTGGGGCTGTTGCGCTGCATCCAGCGGAAC
>JAOAEA010000045.1 GCA_026417035.1 Burkholderiales bacterium | reverse complement strand
TAAGAGACAGGTAGACCACCACGCCGACGAAGAGGCCGTAGAAGGCCGCCACCACCGCCGCCTC
The DNA here is from genome assembly GCA_026417035.1 of Burkholderiales bacterium. Lineage (GTDB taxonomy): Bacteria > Pseudomonadota > Gammaproteobacteria > Burkholderiales > SG8-39 > JAOAEA01. The sequence continues at coordinate 32,885 of JAOAEA010000045.1, read as the reverse complement.
GGTGGGCGTGAACAACCCGGAGCGCAGGCCGCCGAGGATGATCACCGGCGCCGCGAGCCCCCAGACCGCCTCGCGGAAGCTCCGCCCAAGCGGCACGCGCTCGGCCTCGGCGTCCGCGCCCCAGCCGTGCTTCATCGCAAGCCACACGACCGGCAGCATCAGCGAGAGGCCGGCCAGGATCCCGGGAATCACCCCGCCCGCGAACAGCGCCGGGACGCTCGCCTGCGGCAGGAGCACGCTGTAGACGATGAACGCGATCGACGGCGGGATCAGGATCGCAGTGGACCCCGCCGCGGCGATGAGGCTCGCCGAGAACTCTCGCGGATAGCCCTGCTTCGCCATCGCCGGCACCATCACCATCGCGACCGCCGCGGCGTCGGCCGGGCCCGACCCGGAGATGCCGCCGAGCAGCATGCAGACGAGAATCGCGACGATGCCCTGCGCGCCGCGCCGGCTGCCGACGAGCGCCGAGGTGAAGCGCACGATGCGCAGCGCCACGCCGGCGCGCTCGAACACCATGCCGGCGAGGACGAACACCGGCAGCGCGAGCAGCGGGTACTTCGCGATGCCGGCGTAGACGTTCGTCGGCACCGACATGATGCCGAGGCTCTCGACCAGGATCACGAGCGCGCCGCTCGCCCCGAGCGCGACCGCGAGCGGCGCCCCGGCGACGAGCAGGAGCGTGAAGGCCGCGGCGAGCAGCAGGCCGCCTTCCGTCCCCACTTATCTCACCTTACGCCGCAGCCGGGCGATGCGGCCGGCGATGCGCAGCGCGACGGCCGCCGCGAGCACCGGCAGCCACACCGAATAGACCCACTGCGGGATGCCGATGCCGGGCGACGTCGTCTCGTAGCGGACGTCGTCGGCGACCAGGCGCACCCCGTAGAAGGCGACCAGCGCGAAGAGCGCGAGGCTCACCGCCATCATGGCGAGCTCGACCCGCAGGGCCGGCCGGTGGCCGAGCTTCTCGACGAACCACGTGACCCGGATGTTGGCGTTCCTCGCGAACGCCGCCGCCGCGCCGGTGAACGCGAGCACCACCATCAGGAACACCGAGAACTCCTCGGTGAACGCGAACGATTCGTCGGTGAGGTAGCGCACGACCACGTTCGCGAAGGTGATGAGGCAGATCGCGGCGAGCGCCGCGGCGGCGAGCGCCTCCTCGATCGCCGCCGGCACCCGCGGCTCGCCGGCCGGGTCGAGGCTCGGCGGGCGGCGCTCCCGTGCGCTCATGCGCCCGCCGGAAAGAAAAACGCCGCCGGCTCGAGCGGCGGCGGCGTGTGGCCGATCACGCTCAGTTCTTCGGCCGCGCCGCGATGGACGCCTCGGCCTTCTTCACGAGCTCCGGCCCGATCTGCTTCGCCCACTTGTCGTAGACCTTGCGCGTCGCCTTCACGAAGGCCTCGCGTTCCTGGGGCGTGAGCCGCACCACGTTGACGCCGAGGCCCTCGACGGTCTTCACCATCGAGTCGTCGGGCGCGATCAGGCCGGCGCGCGCGAGCCGGATGTTCTCCTGCCCGGCCGCGACGGCGGCCTCCTGCACGCACTTGCGGTCCTCGGGCGTCCACGAAGCCCACACTTCCTTGTTCACCACGTAGATGAGCGGGTCGGCGACATAGCCCCACAGGGTGACGTTCTTCTGGCCCACGTTCTGCAGCTTCGCGGCCGTGAACACCGTGAGGGGGTTCTCCTGGCCGTCTACGGCGCCGGAGGCGAGCGCCGGCTGCGCGTCGGCCCAGCTCATCTGCGTCGGGTTGGCGCCGAGCGCGGTGAACGTGTCGTTGAAGAGCGGCGAGCCCACGACGCGGAACTTGAGGCCCTTCATGTCGTCGGGGGTGCGGATCGGCCGCTTCGAGTTGGTCACTTCGCGGAAGCCGTTCTCGCCCCAGGCGAGCGGCACGACGCCCTGCTTCTCCAGGATGGCGAAGATGTCCTTGCCGACCGGCCCCTGGGTCAGGGCGTCGATCGCCCGGTAGTCGGGCATCAGGAACGGCAGCGAGAAGAGGTTGAGCTCCTTCACCTGCGGCGACCAGTTGATGGTCGAGCCGATGGCGAGGTCGATGACGCCCTGGCGGATCGCGGTGAACTCGCGGGTCTGGTCGCCGGCGACCAGCGCGGCGCCCGGGTACATCTTGATGTTGATGCGGCCGTTCGAGCACTCGCGCACCTTGTTCGCCCAGATCTCGCCCCCCTTGCCCCACGGGAAGGCGGTGCCGACGACGGTGGAGAGCCGGTATTCCGGCGCGTATTTCGTCTGCGCGCCCGCGGGGGCGGCGACGGCGGCCGCGACGGCCGCGGCGAGCACTGCCAGCGATTTCTTCATGGGCCTTCCCTCCCTTCGCTTCGTTCGTTCTTTCGCGCCGTCACGCCACCGACTGCCGGCGGCGCGTCCGTTCCAGCATGTCTGCAAGGCGCGCGGCGATCGCCGCCGCGTCGATGCGCGCCTCGGCCTCGAGCGTCGGCGCGTAGCCTACCGGAATCCGCGGCCCGCCGAGCCGCGCCACGGGGATGCCGAGGGTTTCGGCGGCCGTGGCGGCGATCTCCGCGCCGAAGCCGGCCGCCTGCACGGCCTCGTGCGCCACCAGCAGGCGGCCGGTCTTCGCGGCGGAGCCGAGCACGGTCTCGCGGTCCCAGGGCCAGATCGTGCGCAGATCGACCACCTCGACGGAGACTCCGCGCTTCGCGAGCGTGTCGGCCGCCGCGAGCGCCGCGTGCACGGTGCGCGACCACGCGACGAGCGTCGCGTCCCGGCCCTCGCGCAGGACCGTCGCGCGCCCGAGCGCGGCGCTCCCGCCTGGCCGGACGTCGCCCGGGAGTGGCCAGAGCTCCTTGTGCTCCATGTAGACGACCGGGTCCCCGCAGGCGATCGCGGCGCGCAGCAGCAGGTAGTTGTCCTCGGCCGTCGCCGGCGTCACGACGACCAGGCCCGGGATGTGCGCGAACCACGCCTCGAGCGACTGCGAGTGCTGCGCCGCGGACGCGGTCCACACGCCGATCGGCAGCCGCGCGACGAGCGGCACCCGCCCCTGGCCGCCGAACATGTAGCGCGCCTTCGCCGCCTGGTTGACGAGCTCGTCCATGGCGCACAGCGCGAAGTCGGCGACGCGCATCTCCACCACGGGCCGCGCGCCCGCGAGCGCCATGCCGACGGCGGCGCCCATGATGGCCGCCTCGGAGATCGGGGTATCGATCACCCGCGCGGGGCCGAACTCTCGCGCGAGGCCGCGGTACTGCCCGAAGATGCCGCCCCGGCCCACGTCCTCGCCCAGCGCGACCACGCGGCTGTCCGCGCGCATCGCCTCCGCGAGCGCCGTTGCGGCGGCCTCGGCGTAGGTCATCACCGCCACAGGCCGCTCCCGACGTCCTGGATGTCCGTGTAGGCAAGCCCCGCCTCGGGAAACGGCGCCGCGTCGGCGGCGGCGACCGCGGCGGCGATCTCCGCCTCGGCCGCGGCGCGGATGCGCGCGAGCTCGGTTTCCGCGACGCCGAACGCGGCGAGCCGCCGCGCGGCCACCGCGAGCGGATCCTGCGCAAGCGCGCGCGCCACCTCCTCGGGATCGCGGTAAGCCGCGGGATCCACCGACACGTGGCCCTTCACCCGGTAGGTGACCGCGTGCAGCAGCCGCGGCCCGCCGCCGCCGCGCACCGCCGCGACGAGCTCGGCCGCCGCCTCGTCCACCGCGGCGACGTCGTTGCCGTCCACCGTCGTCGCCGCGATGCCGAGGCTCGCCGCGCGCGCCGCCGCGCCGCCGCCGGCGGTCATCGACTCGGTGGCCGTGGTCGCCGAGTAGCGGTTGTCCTCGCAGACGAAGAGCACCGGCAGCGCGTAGATTCGCGCCCAGTTCAGCCCTTCGAGGAAGGGACCGCGGTTGACCGCGCCGTCGCCGAAGAAGCAGGCGACGATCTCGCGCCCGCCGCGCAGCCTGATGGCGTGCGCCGCGCCGGCCGCGATGGGGATGCCGGCAGCCACCACGCCGTTCGCGCCGAGCATGCCGACCGAGAAGTCGGCGATGTGCATCGAGCCACCCTTGCCGCCGTTGTAGCCGGTGGCGCGGCCGAAGAGCTCGCACATCATCCGCGCCGGGTCGGCGCCCTTGGCGAGGGTGTGGCCGTGGCCGCGGTGCGTGGACGTGACGAGGTCGGCGCGCTCCAGGTTCGCGCACACGCCCGCGGCTACGGCTTCCTGGCCGGTCGAGAGGTGCAGCGGGCCGCGCACCCGCGCCTCGGCGCCGACCGCCGCGCCGAACGCGGCCACGCCGCCCCGGCTCGCTTCCTCCGCGGCGTTCTCGAACGCGCGGATGAGCGCCATGGTGCGGTAGAGCGAGAGGAGCCTTTCCGGAGTCACGCGGAGCGCGCGCAGGGACGCGAAAGCCGCGTAGTCTACGGGCGCGCGCCGACGAGCGTCAAACCGGCACCGACGACCACGACCCCGCGCGGGGGCCGTCTGGCTCGAGGGGCCGTCCCGGCCTTCAGCCGAAGCGGCCGGTGATGTAGTCCTCGGTCTCCTTCTTCTTCGGCTTGATGAAGATCTCGTCGGTCACGCCGTACTCGACGAGCTCGCCGAGATACATGTAGGCGGTGTAGTCGGACACGCGCGCCGCCTGCTGCATGTTGTGGGTGACGATGAGGATGGTCACCTTGTGCTTCAGGTCGGCGATCAGCTCCTCGATGTTCGCCGTCGCGATCGGGTCGAGCGCGGAGGTGGGCTCGTCGAAGAGCAGGATCTCCGGGTCGGTGGCGAGCGCCCGCGCGATGCACAGCCGCTGCTGCTGGCCGCCGGAGAGGTTGAAGGCGAGGTCGTCGAGCCGGTCCTTCACCTCGTCCCAGATCGCCGCGCCGCGCAGCGCCTGCTCCACTTTCTCGTCCACCAGCCGCTTGCTGCGCTCGCCGCGCACGCGCAGCCCGTAGGCCACGTTCTCGTAGATCGACTTCGGGAAGGGGTTGGGCTTCTGGAACACCATGCTGATGCGCATGCGCACCTCGATGGGGTCGACGTCCTTCCCGAGCAGGTTCATGTCGTCGGGGTGCAGGCGGATGCCCCCCTCGTAGCGGTTGCCCGGGTAGAGGTCGTGCATGCGGTTGAAGCAGCGCAGCAGCGTCGACTTGCCGCAGCCGGAGGGGCCGATGAGCGCGGTGACCTTGCGCTCGTGGACCGGCATGGAGATGCCCTTCAGCGCCTTGAAGTCGCCGTAGTAGAAGTTCAGGTCCTGCACTTCGGCCTTCGGGCGCACGGCGGTCTCGGTCGCGGTCATGTCGGTTCCCTGCAGGGGTGGCGGCACGGGCTCACCACTTGATGTTCTTGCGCAGCCGGTAGCGCAGCCAGATCGCGAGCCCGTTCATCGCGAGGGTCATGATGACGAGCACGAAGCCGGCCGCCGCCGCATTGACGTGGAACGCCGCCTCCGGCCGCGAGGTCCAGTTGAACATCTGGATCGGCATCACCGTGAACGGCGACATCAGCCACTGGAAGTTGACGAACGGGAACTCCGGGCCCACCGGGCTCGGCGGCAGGAACGCGATGAAGGTGAGCGCCCCGATGGTGATGATCGGCGCGGTCTCGCCGATCGCGCGCGCCATGCCGATGATGATGCCGGTCAGGATCCCGGCCGACGAGTACGGCAGGATGTGGTCGCGCACCGTCTGCCACTGCGTCGCGCCGAGCGCGTAGGAGCCCTCGCGGATCGACTGCGGGATGCCGCGGATCGCCTCGCGCGTCGCGACGATCACCACCGGCAGGATCAGGAGCGCGAGCGTGAGGCCGGCCGAGAGGATGCTCTGGCCGAAGCCGAACTGGTACACGAAGAGCCCGAGCGCGAGCAGCCCGTACACGATCGAGGGCACGCCCGCGAGGTTGGTGATGTTGATCTCGATGATGTCCGTCACCCAGTTGCGCGGCGCGTACTCCTCGAGGTAGACGCCCGCGCCGACGCCGAGCGGCACCGCGAAGAAGGCCGTGACGACCATCACCAGCGCCGAGCCCACCCAGGCCGACAGGATCCCCGCCTGCGCGGGCTTGCGCGACGGGAACGAGGTGAAGAAGTCCCAGTCGAGCCGGCCGAGCCCCTGGATCGCCATGTCCGCGAACAGGGCCGCGAACGTGAGCACGCCGACCATGAGCGCGAGGATGCCGACGACGCCGAAGATCGCGTCCCAGCGCTTGTGCTGGGCGATGATGGCCCGGATCTTCGAGAGCTCCTCGACGTGCGCGGGGACGGCGCTCATCAGTAGGCCTCCCGGAAGCGCCGGCGCAGCATGTGGCCGAGGATGTTGAAGAAGAGCGTCATCAGCATCAGCGTCAGGCCGGCGGCGAAGATCGTCTGGTAGCCGATCGACCCGTGCGGAAGATCGCCGAGCGCCACCTGGACGATGTAGGCGGTGATGGTGGCCGCGGGCTCGAGCGGGTTGAACGTGAGGTTGGGCTGCATGCCCGCGGCGACGGCGAGGATCATCGTCTCGCCGACCGCGCGGGAGATGCCGAGGATGTAGGCCGACGCGATCCCGGAGAACGCCGCCGGGACGACCACCCGGGTCGCGGTCTGGTAGCGCGTCGCGCCCATGGCGTACGAGCCCTCGCGCAGCGACATCGGGACGGCGCGCATCGCGTCCTCGCTGATCGAGCTCACGTAGGGGATGATCATGATGCCCATCACCAGGCCGGCGGCGAGCAGGTTGAACCCCGGCAATTCGGGGTAGAGCTTCTGCAGGAGCGGCGTGACGAACAGCAGCGCGAAGTAGCCGTACACGATCGTCGGCACGCCGCCGAGGAGCTCGAGGAAGGGCTTCGCGACCTCGCGCACCTTGAAGGGCGCGAACTCGGAGAGATAGATGGCGATGATCGTGCCGAGCGGGATGGCGATCGCGAGCGCCACCGCCGAGCTGGTGAGCGTTCCCGAGAGCAGCACCATGATGCCGAAGTGCGCGTCGTCGAAGAGCGGCGTCCACTGCGTGTCGGTGAGGAACTGCCGCACGGGCACGTGCCGGAAGAACTCCACCGACTCGCTCACCAGGACGTAGACGATGCCGATCGTCACGAACACGGAGATGAGCGCGGTGCCGAACAGCGAGAGCTCGATCGCCTTCTCGATCCAGATCCGGCTTCGCCGGTAGGCGAGGCGCTGGCCGGTCAGGCCCTCGCCGGTCATGGTCGCGACGCGGTCGGTCGGCACGGCGGACATGGGTTCGGGGGAACGCGGCGGAGTTTAGCCCAGGGCGCGAAAAAGGGCCGGGGCGCGCGGTGCGCCGCCCCGGCCCCCGGGCACCGTCAGAGCGACGCTTCGCGCTTCAGCAGCTCTTCGATGGTGATCCCGACCTCGGGCACACCGCCGAAGACCGTGCCCTTCTTGCTCTTCTGCACGTGGTCGAGCGCCGTCTTGTAGGCGCTGTCCGGCAGCGGCACGTACTTCACTTCCTTGGCGAGCTTGGCGCCGTTCTTCATGTAGAACTCGACGAACTCCCGCACCTCGGGTTTGTCGAGCGACTTGGCGTTCACGTAGATGAAGATCGGCCGCGACAGCGGCTGGTAGGTGCCCTTGAGCACCGATTCCATGGAGGGCTCCACCGCCTGGCCCTTGCTGTTCACGATCGGCACGGCCTTGAGCTTGTCCTTGTTCTCGACGTAGTAGGCGAACCCGAAATAGCCGAGCCCGTTCACGTCGCGCGAGACGCCCTGCACGAGGACGTTGTCGTCCTCCGACGCGGTGAAGTCGCCGCGGCTCGACTTCGCCTTGCCGACCACCGCCTCCGTGAAGTAGTCGAACGTGCCGGAGTCGGCGCCGGGCCCGAACAGCTTCATCTGCGCGTCCGGCCACGCCGGGTTCACCTGGTTCCACTTGGTCACCTTGCCCTGCGCGCCCGGCTCCCAGATCTTCTTGAGCTCGTCCACGGTGAGCGTCTTGACGAAGGCGTTCTTCGGGTTCACCACCACCGTCAGCGCGTCAAACGCCACCGGCAGCTCGTAGTACTCGATGCCGGCCGCCTTGCAGTCCTCCATCTCCTTCTTGAGGATGGGGCGGCTCGCGTTCGAGATGTCGGTCTCGCCCCGGCAGAACTTCTTGAAGCCGCCGCCCGTGCCCGAGATGCCGACGGTGACGTTCACGGCGCCCTTCTTCGCCTTCTGGAATTCCTCGGCGACCGCCTCGGTCACCGGGAAGACGGTGCTCGAGCCGTCGATCTTCACCACCTTCTGCTGTGCCGACGCGACGGGCGCGAACGCCAGGGCGGCGGCGACTGCCGCGGCGATGGCCGAAATCCGGATGAGTTTCATGGGGTTCCTTCCGTCTGAGGGGATTCGCTGACCGGGCTCCCGCCCGGCACGGGGATCGCCATCGATCCAGTGCCGCGAGGCTACCGTGGCCAGGTTACAGAAACATGACAGCCCCGCGGGCCGGCCCCTCAGCGGACGGCGACCCGCTGCTCGTATGCCACCGCCGTCCGGTTGACGATCGCCACGACCGAGAGCATCACCGGCACCTCGATCAGCACCCCGACCACCGTGGCGAGCGCGGCGCCGGACTCGAAGCCGAAGAGGCTGATCGCCGCGGCCACCGCGAGCTCGAAGAAGTTGCTGGCGCCGATGAGGGCCGAGGGGCCGGCGACGCAGTGCGCGACGCGCAACCGGCGGTTGAGGAAGTACGCGAGCGCCGAATTGAAGTACACCTGGATCACGATCGGCACCGCGAGCATCGCGATCACGAGCGGCTGGCGCAGGATCTGCCCGCCCTGGAACGCGAACAGGAGCACCAGGGTCACGAGCAGCGCGGCGACCGAGAACGGCTGGATCCGCGCGAGCGTCGCCGCGAGCGCGGGCTCGCCGCCCTTCGCGAGCAGCGCCCGGCGCCACAGCTGCGCCAGGATCACCGGGATCACGATGTAGAGCACCACCGACGTGAGCAGCGTGTCCCAGGGCACGGTGATCGCGGAGAGCCCGAGCAGCAGCCCGACGATGGGCGCGAAGGCGAAGATCATGATGGTGTCGTTCAGCGCGACCTGCGACAGCGTGAAATACGGGTCGCCGCGGCAGAGCTGGCTCCACACGAACACCATCGCGGTGCAGGGCGCGGCGGCGAGCAGGATGAGCCCGGCGACGTAGCTGTCGAGCTGGTCGGGGGGCAGCCAGGGCGCGAACACGTGGCGGATGAAGATCCACGCGAGCAGCGCCATCGAGAACGGCTTCACCAGCCAGTTGACGGCGAGCGTGACGCCGATGCCACGCGCATGCGCGCGCACCTGGCCGAGCGCGCCGAAGTCGATGCGCAGCAGCATGGGGACGATCATCACCCAGATGAGGATCCCCACCGGGAGGTTGACGCGCGCGATCTCCATGCGCCCGAGGGCTTCGACCGGGCCGGGGAACGCCTGCCCGAGCGCGATGCCCGTGACGATGCACAGGAACACCCAAAGGGTGAGCCAGCGCTCGAAGAAGCCGATCGCCGGCTCGGCGACCGGCCTTTCCCCGGTGATGGCACGGGTTTCGCCGCTCATCCTCAGTCCTCACGCCTCGTCGCACGCGGCTCCCGGCGGTTCGCTGCAGTCGCGCGCGCCCGCCGCGCCCCGCCCGCGCGTCCGAGCCATCGCGTGCTCGCCACCACGCCTGACGTTTCCAATTCTATCGAAAGGTCCTGACCGCCGGAAGGCGACCGCGAGCGCGCCGTGCACCCGGCCGGCCCCCTCAGCCGCGGCGCGCCGCCAGCCACTGCGCGACCTTCTCGCGGGTCGGCACGCCGCCCGCGTGCACCACCTGCCCGTCGATCACCACGCCGGGCGTGGACATCACCCCGTGGTTCAAGATCGCGGCGAGGTCCTCGACCTTCTCGATCTCGACCGGGATCCCCTGCTCGCGCGCGACCTCGGCGATCAGCGCAACGGTGGTCCTGCATTTGGCACAGCCCGTGCCGAGCACTTTGACGTCCATCACACTCTCCTTGACCACGTGGCCGCGCGCGGGATCGGGTCCGGCCGGCGGGCACGTGGCGAGCGACAGCGCACCGGGGCCGCGAGCATCCGGGTGCCCACGACCGGAGCGAGGCCGGCGGCGCGCGAACGCGCGCGCGAGGCCGCGCATCGTCGCCACCAACGGCGCGGCGGATGCCGTGCTCGTCGATGACCTCCTCCGCGGCGCGCCGCGCGCGTCCCCGCCGCCGCGCCTTCAGCCGATGACGAGATTGAACGCATAGCCCACGATCAGGATGCCGGCCGTGACCACCCCGACGAAGGTCGCGACGAGCCTCGGCCGGAGCACCTTGCGCAGGATCACGATCTCCGGCAGCGACAGCCCGATCACGCTCATCATGAACGCGAGCACCGTGCCGAGCGCGGCGCCCTTCGCAAGCAGCGCCTCGACGACCGGGATCACGCCCGCCGCGTTGGCGTACATCGGCACGCCGATCGCCACCGCGAGCGGCACGGACCACCAGGCCTCCCCGCCCATCACCGAAGCCATGAAGTCCTCCGGCACGTAGCCATGGATCGCCGCGCCGATCCCGATGCCCGCGAGCACGTACGGCCACACGCGCCCCACGATCTCCCGCACCGCGCCGAGGCCGGCTTCGACGCGCTCGGACCAGGCGAGCGACACGGCCGGCCCGGCCGGCCGCGTTGCGCGCAGTTCGCGCACCCACTGCTCCAGGTGGCGCTCCATTCCGAGCCGGCCGATCGCCCAGCCCGCGCCGATCGCCACCGCGAGCCCTAGGGCCAGATAGAGGAGCGCGATCCGCCAGCCGAAGAGCGCGAGGAGCAGTGCGAGCGCCACCTCGTTCACCATGGGCGCCGCGATCAGGAACGAGAACGTGACGCCGAGCGGAACGCCCGCCTGGACGAAGCCGACGAACAGCGGCACCGCCGAGCACGAGCAGAACGGGGTGACGACGCCGAGCGTCGCCGCGAGCACGTTCCCGAGGCCTTCCGCCCGGCCTGCCAGCAGCGCGCGCGTGCGCTCGGGCGTGAAGTGGGAGTTGACGATGCCCATGACGAACACCACCGCCGCGAGGAGCAGCAGCACCTTGGGCGCGTCGTAGAGGAAGAACTGCAGCGCGCCGCCGAGACGGCTCCCCCGCTCGACCGGAAGCGCCGCCACCAGCGCCTCGGACACGGGCGCGAGCGACCGCCAGAGACCCAGCCAGAGGACCGCCGCGGCAGCGATGAAGAGGCGCGGATTGCGCCGCGGCCATCGGACCGCCAGAGCCGTCACCGTTGACATCCCTGCTTCTCCGTCCCGTCCGGCGCGAGCCCGCGCCGGCAGGCTCTCCACAACGGAGACGAACGGACCGGGAAAAGGATGCAGCGCCCCCGTCAGGCACCCGCGTCGAGCGCGGCGTGGGAGCAGACGCGCCCCGCCTCGTCGAACCGGACCCGGCAGTTCACGACGAGCCGCGCGCGCAGGCGCGCCCGGGCACGCAGGAGGCGCGACTTGGCCGCCGGAAGACCGAGCCCCCGCGCCTCCGCGTAAGCCTTCACCGTCATCGGTCCGAGGTCGCAGCGCTCGATGATGTCCCGGTCGGCGGGGTCGAGCTCGGCGAGGTTGCGGGCGAGGCACGCGTCGAGGGCGTCGACCGCGGCGCGCCCCTCCGTTTCCGCGGCGAGTGTGGACGGCAGTTCCACCTGCGCCTTTGCGAGGCGGGCGCGGTCGACGATCGCGTTGCGCGCCACCTCGAAGAGCCACGCGCGCGGGTTCTCGAGGACGCAGAACCTCTCGCCCTGGCGCATCGCCTTGAGCAGGACATCCTGCAGCAGATCCTCGGCCGCATGGGGATCACCGAGCCGGTGCAGGATGTAGCCGCGCAACTCGCCTTCGTGGGCGCGCCACGCGCCGAGAACACAGTCGAATGCCATGCGCCGCCGTTTCGCGGACGCCCGGCCGCCCGCGCGTGGCCGAAAGGCCAGCCGTTCGCGGGACAGCGGACCGCCCGGCGCGAAGCTTAGCATCGGTCAGCGCGCCGCGACCGCTGGCCACCGCCGCCCCTTCCCCGGAAACGAGCCGCGGGGGAACGGTGGGACACCGGGGGCGGCGCGCCCCGGAGCGAAGCCGCGACCCGCGCGGCGCGCCGGCGGCGCCACCGCGCCTAAGCGGCGGCGCCCTCGCCGCCGACGCGGCCGATGTCGTCCAGCCGTTTCTGCAGCGTGAGCCGGTCGAGCTTCTCCATCGGCAGGCTGACGAAGATCGAGAGCCGGTGGTGCAGCTCGTTGTAGGCGCGGAAGAACGCCCGCCGCTTCTCCTCGTCACTACCCTCCACTGCCGCCGGGTCGCGGATGCCCCAATGCGCGGTCATCGGCTGGCCCGGCCACACCGGGCACACCTCCCCGGCCGCCTGGTCGCAGACGGTGAACACGAAGTCGAGCTCGGGTGCGCCGGGCCTCGCGAACTCGTCCCAGCTCTTGGAGCGCAGGCCCTCGGTCGGAAGGCGGTTCTTCGCGAGCAGCTCGAGCGCGAGTGGGTTGGGCGCGTCCTTCGGATGGCTGCCCGCGCTGAAGGCGCGGAAACGCCCCTTGCCCATGGCATTGAGCAGCGCCTCGGCGAGGATGCTGCGCGCCGAGTTGCCGGTACAGAGGAAAAGAACGTTGTAGGGTCGCGCGGCCGTCATGCTCTGCTCCGATTCGAACTTGTCGAGGGTGGCACGCCAAAGCTACCGCGATGTGACAGCAGGCCGGCGCGCGCCCGCGCCGTCAGCGACGGCGGCGCGCCCGACCGGCGGTCCGTGGCGGCCTGCGCTTCGCGCGCGTCGGCATAGACCCGCAGATCGGAGGCAGGCAAGCCGCCCCGGTCGCGCAGCAGCAGTTCTCGGTGAGATAGCCGATCAGCGCCCCGATGCGATCGAACTCGGCGCTGTAGATGACGAACCGCCCCCGCCGGCGCGAACGCACGAGCCTCGCGCGCGCGAGCTCCTTCAGATGGAAGGAGAGCGTGGCCGGCGGCACGTCGAGCGCCTCGGCGATCGCGCCGGCGGCGAGCCCTTCCGGCCCCGCCGCGACGAGCCGGCGGAACACCGCGAGGCGCGAGGTCTGCGCCAGCGCGGCGAGCGCGCCGATCGCGGTATCGCTTCTCATGACGCCGACGCTAGGGGAACGGGGTCTCGCCGTCAAGCGCGGCCCGTGGTGCGCACGCGCCGCAAGAAACCCATCGGCACGCTACCGGCAAGCGCCGCGGCGCCGGGCGGGAGGGCTGCCCGGAGGGGCGCCGCCACGGCGAAACCGCGCCGCCCTATTTCATGCCGACCTTCAGCTCCCGCGGCCCGGGCCCCTCGGGCTCGGTATGGGCGATGCCGGCGTGGCAGTCGATGCAGGTGAGCCCCTCGGCCTTCGCCTTCGCGTGGCGGGTGCGCGCCTTCTCCGACTGCAGCTCTGGATCCATGGCGGCCTCGTTGTGGCAGTGGCGGCACGTGGCCGAGTCAGTGGCCTTCAGCCGCGTCCACTCGCGCTTCGCCATCTCGTAGCGGTGCGCTTCGTACTTCTCCTTCGTGTCGATGATCCCGGTGAGGTGGCCATACACCTCGCGCAGCGCCTCGACCTTGCGGATCATCATGGGCACCGCCTCTCGCGGCACGTGACAGTCGGAGCAGGCGGCACGCACGCCCGAGGCGTTGCGGTCGTGGACCGTGCCCTTGAACTCCGCGTAGGCGAACGCGTTCATTTCATGGCAGCTCGTGCAGAACTGCTCGGACGACGAGTACCTCAGCCCCGCCGCCCCGGCGGCGATCACCGCTCCGACCACGACGAACGCGATCGCCGCGATTCCGAGCCATTTCAGCAGCCTCTTCATCCTCTCCTCGTCCTTCTTCGCCTACCGCGACAGGATCCAGCTCACGACGGCGCGCAGGTCCGCGTCGGGGATGCCGGCGAGCGACACGTGCTCTTCCTCGTGCCCTTCGATCCTGATCCTCGGGGCGGTGGTCAGATGCAGCCGCAGGCGCTCGTCGGCATCCGGGATCCCGCGGTATTTGGCGGCCACCTCGCGGTATGCGGGCCCGACCTTCGTCCGGTCCACCGCGTGGCACTTGAAGCACCCGCGCTTCCTCATCAGCGCCTCCGGATCCCCGGCCTGGGCACCGGCAACCCCCGCCCAAGCGAGCAGGGGAGCCGAGGCCACCGCTAGCAGACGCCGCACGCGACCCTGCCCGGACCCGGTCAGCGCGTCAGGATGTACTGGACGACGTTCTTGATCGCGGCGTCTTCCTTCGACTTGAGCGCCTCGTGCTCCTCTTCCTTGCCGTCCACCTTGATCTTCGGGCTCGTGGTGATGAACGCGCGCAGCTTCTGCTCCGCGTCGGCCTTGCCCTTGAACTTCGCCGCGGTCTCCTGGAACGACGGGCCGTCCTTCTTCGCCGACACGGCGTGGCACTTCAGGCAACCGCTCTTCTTCATGAGCGCGGTCGCGGCGGCCTCGTCGACACCCTGGGCGGACGCGGCGCCCCATGGCAGCAGGAGCGCCGCGGACAGCACGAGGAAAGCGGGAGAGCTGCGACGGTCGATCATCTTTCGGTCTCCTTGTTCGTCGGACGCGGCGACGCGCCGCTATGCCGGCGATGAGACAACGCGGCGCCCGTGTCGCGGTTGACCTAAATCAAACCCCGGTCGCTCGCCCTGACCGGTGCGCGGCCGGCGGCCGCGTGGCGGCGCGCCGCCGCGGTGCATCAGTGTCCGCTTATATGCATAGCCGCCGGATCACCTTTTGACATCCGTCAAATCGACGGGCGCGCGCTGCCGCAACATCTGCGTCGATCTCGATCGAGTTCGCGAGGGAGAAGCGATGAAACTGACCAGACGGGAATTCATCCAGGCGGGCGCCGCGACGGCGGTCCTGCTCGCCGCAGGCTGCGCGACGACCCAGCCGGTCACGAGCGCCATGCAGGTGCGGCCGGCGCGGCCGGCCGGCCCGCCGAAGGGCGAATGGGTGGCGAGCACCTGCCAGGGCTGCACGCAATGGTGCGCGGTGCAGCTCTTCATCGAGGGCGACGGGCGCGCGGTGCGCGTGCGCGGTAACCCGCTCTCGCAGACGAACCACGGGTATTGCTGCCCGCGCGGCCACATGATCCCGCTGCAGAACTACGATCCGGACCGCATCAAGGTGCCGATGAAGCGGACCAACCCCGTCAAGGGCCGCGGCGTCGATCCGAAGTGGGTGCCCATCAGCTGGGACGAGGCGATCGACACCGTCGCCGAGAAGATGATGGAGCTGCGGCGGGCCAACGAGCCGCAGAAGTTCGTTTACCTGCGCGGCCGCTACTCCTCGACCTCGACCGACCTCCTCTACGGGGCGCTGCCGCGGATCTTCGGCACGCCGAACTACTTCTCGCACAGCGCGATCTGCGCCGAGGCGGAGAAGATGGGTCCCGGGCTTACGCAAGGGTTCTTCGGCTACCGCGACTACGACCTCGAGAAGACGAGATGCCTGGTCGTGTGGGGCTGCGACCCCCTCGCCTCCAACCGGATGGTGCCGAACACGATCTACCGCTTCCACGAGATCGTGAAGCGCGGCACGGTGATCGCGGTCGACCCGCGCCTCTCGAATGCCGCCGCCAAGGCGCACGAGTGGTTGCCGGTCAAGCCCGGCACCGACGGCGCGCTCGCCGGAGCCATCGCGCACGTCATCCTGGTCGAGGGGCTATGGAGCCGCGAGTTCGTGGGCGACTTCAAGGACGGCCGGAACCTCTTCGCGGCGGGGCGCAGCGTGGACGAAGCCGCGTTCGAGGAGAAGGAGACCTTCGGCGTCGTGAAGTGGTGGAACCTCGAGCTCAAGGACCGCACGCCGGCATGGGCCGAGAAGGAGACCGGCATCCCGGCGGCGCAGATCACGCGCGTCGCGCGCGCGATAGGCAAGGCGGCGCCGAGCGTCACCGTCTGGATGGGACCGGGCGTGGCGATGAACCCGCGCGGCACTTACGCCGCGATGGCGGTGCACGCGCTGAACGGCCTCGTCGGCTCGGTGGACAACGAAGGTGGCGTCTGGCAGCCGCCGAGCGTGCCGATCGGCCGCTTCCCGAGCACCGACCCGTACGTGGACGACGTCGCGAAGGCCGCGACCAAGCTCCCGAAGCTCGACGGCCGCGGCGCCAAGGACATGCCGGCGATGATGAACGCGCGGCCGGGCAGCGGCGTGGTCACCAACAACATCGCCAACGGGATGTTGAAGAACCCCGGCGCGGCGAAGGTGGTGCTGTGCTCCTGGGCGAACTTCAATTTCTCGTGCACCGACCCGGGCCGCTGGGACAAGGCGCTCGCCTCGGGGCCCTTCTTCGTGCACATGGTCACGAACCCCTCGGAGATGACGCAGTTCGCCGACATCGTCCTGCCTTCGACCTTCAACTCGGCCGAAGGCTGGTCGATCGTGACGAACGCGGGCAACGGCTACGGCTACGCGTCGATCCAGCAGGGGGCCGTCCGGCGCCTCTGGGACGTGAAGCAGGAAGAGACCGAGGTCGTCTGGCTCATCGCCGAGAAGCTCAAGCAGAAGGGCTTCCCCAACCTCTTCGACTACCTTGCGAAGGAGTTCAAGGATCCCGAGACCGGCAAGACTCCGGCCAATGCGATGGAGTTCTCCATCATCGCCACGAAGATGTCGAGCGCGCCGCTCTGGATGCCGAAGGACCCGGCGGCCGACAAGGCCAAGGCCTGGGCGGAGTTCCGCGCGAAGGGCATGTGGTCGAGCCCGCGCTACACGCTCAAGCGCGGCTGGGGCGGGAAGTTCAACACCGCGACCAAGAAGTTCGAGTTCTACAGCGAGACGCTCAAGAAGGGCCTCGCCGAGCACGCCAAGAAGTTCGAGACGACCGCCGACGACATCCTCGCGGTGACCGGCTACGTCGCGCGCGGCGAGCTCGCCTTCGTCCCGCACTACGAGCCGCCGAAGCGGCACGGCAGCGTCGCGGAGTACCCGTTCGACTTCGTCGACTACAAGTCGCGGCTGAACCGCGAGGGCCGCTCCGCCAACCTCGCCTGGTACCACGAGTTCAAGAAGCTCGATCCGGGCGACGTCTCCTGGGACGACGTGCTGAAGATGAACCCTGCCGACGCGGCGAAGCTCGGCCTGAAGAACGGCGAGATGGTGCGCGTCACCTCCGTCGCCGGGTCGATCGTCGTGAAGCTCAGGCTCTGGGAGGGGGTGCGCCCCGGCACGGTGGCGAAGTGCTACGGCCAGGGGCACTGGGCCTACGGCCGGATCGCCGCGAAGGACTACGCCAAGGCGATCCCGCGCGGCGCGAACAACAACGAGATCCTCGTGGACGACTACGACCGGCTGAGCGGCTCGACCGCGCGCAACGGCGGTTTCGTGGGCGTCCGGGTCGCACGCGCTTAGCCGCCGCAACCGAGAGCTGAAGGAGATCCGAGATGAGACTTGGAATGGTCATCGACCTGCAGCGCTGCGTCGGTTGCGGAGCCTGCGCGTTCGCCTGCAAGGCCGAGAACAACACCCGCAACCGCGCCGAAGGGCAGAGCTTCAACTGGGCGGACTTCATCGTGAAGACGGAGGGGACCTTCCCCAACGTCACCCAGTGGGTCATGCCGGTGCTCTGCAACCACTGCTCCAACGCGCCCTGCGTGGACGTGTGCCCGGTGAAGCCGAACAAGGCGATCTTCAAGACGCCCGAGGGCATCACGATGTACGACAACTCGCTCTGCATCGGCTGCGGCCGCTGCCAGAAGGCCTGCCCCTACAGCGTGCCGGAGCTCGACGAGTCGAGCCTCACGGGCGAGACCTACAGCGTGATCAGTTACAACGAGGAGGACGCGCCGACGCAGCCGCAGTGGGCCGACAAGACGCCGCTGCTGCCCGGCGTCACGCCCTCCGCCGCGGAGGTGGCGCAGCGCGCCGGCGCCGTCACCCCGACGCTCAACGACTGGGCGGCCGGCGACGTGCAGCCCGTCCGCAAGGCGGGCGTCATCGAGAAGTGCACGTTCTGCCACCACCGCGTGACGAACGGCCTGCAGCCGGCGTGCGTCGAGGTCTGCCCGTCGCGGGCGCGGATCTTCGGCGACCAGGACGACTCGCGCACGGAGATCGCCCAGATCCTGCGCAGGGAGCGGTCGTTCCGGCTGAAGGAAGAGAAAGGCACTCAGCCGAACGTGCACTACGTCGGCAAGTACGCGGCGCGCGGCTGAGCGGCGCGCCGGAACGCCGGGGCGGGCTCGACCCGCCCCTTTTTCTGCCCGCAGGGACGACCGATGGGAGCGACCGACGTGGAGAAGCTCGCGGCGCGCGCGGACGTGGCGCGCCTGCTCTCGGCCTGTTTCTACGAGCCCGGGAACGAGCTCGGCGAGGAGCGCGTGTTCGACGCGCTCGCAGAAGCGGCCGGGCGGATCGACACGGCGCTCGCGGCCGATGCCCGCCGGCTCGGCGAGGCGTTCGCGGCCTCCGACGTGCAGTCGCTCCTCGTCGACTACGCCCGCCTCTTCCTCGGGCCGATACAACCGCGCGCCCGACCCTACGGCTCGGTCTGGCTCGAGGTGGACGAGGGCTTGATGCAGGAATCGACCCTCGGCGTCGCCCGGCTCTACGAAGAGGGCGGGTTCGAGGTCGCCGAGGATTTCCGCGACCTCCCCGACCACGTGGCCGCGGAGCTCGAATTTCTCTACCTGCTGCTCTTCAACGCGGCGAAGGCCGCGGCGGCGGGCGACGACGCAGCCCTCGCGCCCGCAGCCGCGCTGCGTCGCCGCTTCCTCGCCGAGCACCTCGGCGCATGGATCGCGCCCTTCGCGCAAGCCATGCGCGACGGCGCGGAGACCGATTTCTACCGCGCGCTCGCGGACCTCGCGGAGGGCTTCGTGCGGCGCGAGGCCGCCGACGCCTCGCATTGAGCGGGCGGCCGTCGGGCAGGCGGCAGCCGATCCCCCGGTGCGGAGTCCCGCGGCGCGGCCAAAGGGCCTATTCCGCCGGCGCGCGACGCGTTCAGGGGCTCGCAGCCGCCAAGGCCCCGCGTGGGGCTTTGCGACGGGTCTTGGGCCGTCCGCCGGAGCTCGCGCACGGCCGCCGCGATCACTGGATCCCGAGGCGCTTCATGCGCTCCCACAGGCCCTTGCGGGAGATGCCGAGCGCCTCGGCGGTGAGCCCGATCTGCCAGTTGTGCTGTGCCAGCGAGCGCTGGATGAACGAGCGCTCCTGGTCGCGCAGGAAGTCTTCGAGCCGCGCCGGTTCCGCGGGCGCCGCGGTCGATGCTTCTTTCGCCTCGCCGTTCCCCTCCTCGTCCGTCGCGAGCAGCGGCGCGTCGATCCACTCCTCGGCGGAGAGCAGGCACGCGCGTTCGATGGTGTTGCGCAGCTCGCGGACGTTGCCCGGCCAGCGCTGGCGCATCAGCACCCGCTCCCCCTCCGGCGTGAGCATGCGCCGCGCGGTCGGATGCGTCCGGTTCCAGTCGCCGACGAACCGCTGCGCCAGCCAGAGGACGTCCTCGGGACGCTCGCGCAGCGGCGGCACGCGCAGGTGAACGACGTTGATCCGGTAGTAGAGGTCCTCGCGGAAGCGTCCGGCGCGCACCTCGTCGTTCAGCCGCTTGTGGGTGGCGAGGATCACGCGCACGTCGAGCCGGATCTCCTGCTCGCTGCCGAGCCGGGCGATCGTGCGGTCCTGGAGCACGCGCAGCAGGCGCGCCTGCAGGAGCGCCGGCATGTCGCCGATCTCGTCGAGGAACAGCGTGCCCCCGTTCGCCTGCTCGAACTTGCCGCGATGCATGCGCTGCGCGCCCGTGAAGGCGCCGCGCTCGTAGCCGAAGAGCTCCGCCTCGATCAGCGACTCGGGGAGCGAGGCGCAGTTGACGGCGACGAAGGGCGCCGCGTCGCCCAGCGAGATCCGGTGCAGGCAGCGCGCGAGCTCCTCCTTCCCGGCGCCCGATTCCCCGGTCACGAGCACGGTGTCCCAGTGCGCGCCCAGCCGGTTCACGGTCGCGTAGAGCCGCTTCATCTCGGCCGAGACGCCGAGCGGGCAATCGCACGCCTCCTCGGCGCGCGGCGCCGCCTCGGCGCGAAAGCTCCGAAGCCGCCGCACGAGGCGGTCCATGTCGAGCGGCTTGGTGAAGAAGTCCGCGGCGCCGGCGCGAAGGAGCGCGTCGCGCTGCGCGGCGGTCCCGTAGCCGGTGATGAAGATCCAGGGCTTCGCGCCGAGCCGGTCGCGCAAACGCTCGAAGAGCGCCGGCCCGCCGATGTCGGGGAGGCGGATGTCGCTCACCACCGCGTCCACGCGCTCGCCGGGGTCGATGGCCTCCGCCGCGGCGCCGGTCCGCAGCCAGCGGCAGCCGAAGCCCTCGAGGGCGAGGCGCTCGGCGAGCGTCTCCCCCATGATCGGGTCGTCTTCGATCAGGCAGATGTTCATGTTCTCCTCAGCGGAAACGAGGCGACGAGCTCGGTGACGAACGGCTCCGGCGGCGGCTCGAGCCCGAGCGTGCCGCCCAGGGTGTGGAGCAGCCGCGCGGTGATCCAGAGGCCGAGGCCGAGGCGCCCGCCGTCGGTCTGGGCGCGCCCCTGCAGGAGCTCGTCGAGGCGACCCGGGTCGAGCACCGCCCCGGTGTTCGCGACCGCGACGTGCCATGCGGATCGCGTCTCGCGCGAGCGCACGCTCACCCGCCCGCCCGGGGCCGCCGCAGCGATGGCGTTCAGCGCGAGGTTCAGCATGACCTGGCGCACCTGCACCGACGGCAGCCGCGAACCGGCCGGCACGGCGACCCGCCATTCGAGCGCGCAGCCGCGGTGCTCCGCTTCGGGATGCACTAGAAGGAAGAGGTCGTGCAGGTCCTCCTCGCGGAGCTCCTGGAGCTCGCTGCGGGCCTCGTTGAGCAGCGCGCCCACCGTCGAATGGATCTGCTCGACGCCGCGCTCGAGCAGCGCGAGCGTGCGCTCGGTCGCCTCGTCCATGCCGCCGCGCATGCGCCGGTTCTGGATCGCGGTGAGCATCCCGCCCAGGGGGTTGTTGACCTCGTGCGCGATGCCGGCGGTGAGCCGGCCGATGCTCGCCATGCGCTCGGCCTGCAGCATCTCGCGCTCGAGCTCCCGCTTCGCGTCGATCTCGCGCAGCATGGCGAGGAACGCGGTGCCGAGGTCGCCCACCTCGTCGTTGCGGCCGCTCACCGAGGAGACCTCGCCGCGCACGTCGCGATCCGCGGCGCGGCGCATCGCGTCGCGCAGCCGCTCGAGGGGACGGATCATGCGCCGTCCGCCGATCCAGCCCGCGACGGCGACGGCGAAAACGGCCAGGGCACCGAAGAGGGCGAGCTGGCGGACGATCGCGCCGGTCTGCGCGCGCGACAGCCCCCGCTCCTGCTGCACGATCACCCCGCCGATCAGCGCGTCGTCCTCGCCGGTGATGCGCGCCGCGGTCACCCAGCTCGCGCTCGCCTCGTCGTCGAGGAGATACGTCGCCTCCGGGGGCTGCGGCGCGAGGATCCAGCCGACCGCCGCCGCGAGCGGCTCCGGCATCCGCTCGCGCGGCGTGCCGATCGGCAGGACCCCCGGCTCGAGCGAGACGAAGACCTGGCCGCTCGCGTCCACGACCACCACGCGCGGCGCGGCGGCCTCCGCGGTGCGCGCCAGGGACGGGGCGCGCACGATCTCGAACGCCCGCCAGACGTCGTTGCGAAGCACCGCCTGGCCGAGCGAGTTGGCGAGCGTGCCCGCGAGCCGCTGGCTCTGCGCGATCGCGTTGGTTTCGACGTAGCGCTCGATGAGCGCGTAGGTCGCCGCGGCCACCGCGACGCCCGACACGAGCGCGACGGCGACGAGCATCAGGGGCACCTTGAGCCGGTAGCTCCAGCGCAGCGCGCGGGGGCGCCATGCGAGGTGGCCGTTGGCAGGGTTCGCCGACATCACGCGACCGCCCGGGCCATGGCGGCGATGCTGTCGAACAGGGCGGGCGAGCCCGGCGCGAAGCCGTCGAGACGCAGCTCGGCGAGGACCTGTTTCCCGGCGGCGTCCCGGTCCATCTGGAGCAGCGCGCCCCGGACGGCGGCGAAGGCGGCCGGCCCGACGTGCGGCGCGGCGACGATCGGCGGAAATCCGAAATCCCCCGAGCGCGCGATCACCCGCGTGCGCCGCGTCAGCCCGGGAAGCACCTCGGCGAGCGTCTCCCACACGTAGCCGTCCACCGAGCCGGCGTCGGCGAGCCCCTCGGCGACGGCGGTCACCACGTGCCGGTGCGAGTAAGTAAAGAAGGTCCGCCGGAAGAAGTCGGACGGCTGCAGCCCGGCCCGGGCCAGCGTGTAGCGCACGTAGAGGTAGCCCGAGTTCGAGAGCGGATCGGAGAAGGCGAACACCTTCCCGCGAAAGTCCTCGAGCCCGGACGCCTTCGATTCCGCCGCACCGATGAGATAGGACTGGTAGAGGGGACGCCCGCGCCAGACCGGCACGGCAACGAGGCGGAACTCGTCCGCGTGCTGCACATAGGGGTAGCCGCAGATCCAGGCGAAATCGACCACCCCGCCGCGGAGCCCGTCGACGATCTGCGCGTAATTCGACCGCTGCGCGAACTCGACGTCGCCACCGACGACCCCGTCGAGATACGCCTTCCAGCGACGCAGCAGGGTGAGCCGGTCGTCGAGCATCACCGGCGTCAGGCCGAACCGCCACGGCTCCGCCGCCGCAACGCTGCGGGCGCCAGCAACGGCGCACGCGAGCGCCGCGGCCAGCCATTCCCTGCGCTTCATCCCTCCTCCTTCCGGCCGCCGGTCTACCGCCAGCGAGTCCGCGTGGCCGGGCGGCTCCTTGCGGCCAAGCCGACGTTACCGGTGGGTAACGCCGCGTCCCCGGTCTTGCGCGACTGATGTTACGCCACGGTAACAACGAAAGGAAAGCTCTTTCGCAAGTGACTGATTCGAATCGATCGAGCTGCGGGCACGCCCTGTGCATCTTGCACGGCCCGATGGAGTCACGTCCGCACGCGGACCGCGCGCACGACGAGGGGGCATGGAGACGGGCACCTTGCTGACACTGGGAGACGGGCTGCGCCTGGAAGAAGGTGCCTGCCTGCCCCTGCGCAGCCATTTCGGGCAGTGCAGGGCGTGCGAAAAGGCGTGCCCGGCGCACGTCCTTTCCGTTTCCATCGACGGCGTCGCCTTGGCGCCGGGCTGCCTCGGTTGCGGCCGCTGCGTATCCGCCTGCCCGACCGACGCGCTCGAGCTCGAGGGGTTCGAGCTGCCGGCCGCGCTACCGGCAGGCGCCGGCGCGGTCGAGCTGGAGTGTTTCAAGGTGCCGGCTTCAGCCAACGCGGAAGCCATCCGGGTCCCCTGTCTCGGCGCCCTCTCCCCCGGCCGCCTCGCCGAGCTTACCGAGCGCGCGGGGGCGCGAGGGCTCGTCCTCGTCGATCGCGGCTGGTGCGGCACCTGCAGCGCCGGGTGCGGCGCGACGCATCCGGCCAAGGCGGCGCTCGACGTGCTCGCGCTCTGGCTCGACGCGATTGGCGCTCCCGACCGCAAGCCGCGCCTCCAATCACGTCCCTTGCCCGCCGCGGCCATGCCGGAGGCGATCCCGCATACGCGTCGCGACCCGAACGAGCAGCCGCTGTCACGGCGCGACTTCTTCAGGCGCCTCGCCGAGAACCCCACCGGGCGGCCGCGCGATGTTTCGCCGATGGGCGCGAGCGGTCGTGCCGCGTTCCCGGCGACCGGACGGCACCAGTCGCGTGAGCGCCGGCGTCTCGTCGACGCGCTCGACGCCGCCGCGGCGCGCGCGGGCACCGCTTTGCCCGCCGAGCTCTTCCCGAGAGTCACCAACAACGGCGCTTGCGCGGATCACCGCGTGTGCACCGCGGCCTGTCCGACGGGCGCCCTCAAGGCGCGCGCCGACGCGCAGGGCGCCCGGCTCGAGTTCGCCGGCGAAGCCTGCATCGCCTGCGGCGCCTGCACCCGCGCCTGCCCCGAGGGCGCGCTCGTCCTCGAGGCGCACGGCGGCGCCCGCGCACCGGCGGTGATCGCCACGCATGCCCAGCGCACGTGCGAAGCCTGCGGCGACGCCTTCGCCCCCCGCGGCGACGAGGCGCTCTGTGCGACGTGCGCCAAGTCCCAACGCTTCATCCGCGATGCGATGTCGCAGCTCTATCGGGCGAGGAGCTGACGCCCCGCCCGCGCTCAACCGGAGGCCACCCATGGGAATCGCAGAGAGCATCTTCAAGACGAGGCTGACCCGGCGCCGCTTCCTGCAGGCGACCGCGGCGACCGGCGCCGCCGGGGCCGTCGGCAGCGGCGCGCTGCGCACGCTGCAGCCCGCACACGCCCAGGCGCAGCCGGCGACCGGCGAGACCAAGATCACGAAGAGCATCTGCCACCAGTGCCCGGCGCGCTGCGGCATCGACGTCTACACGACCGACGGCCGGGTGCACGCGATCTACGGTTCGTCCGAGCACCCGATCTCGAACGGCAAGCTCTGTCCGAAGGGCCCGCTCGGCGCGTACATCCTGTACGACCCCGACCGCTTCAAGGGGCCGATGAAGCGTACCAACCCCAAGAAGGGCCGCAACGAGGACCCGAAATTCGTCCCCATCAGCTGGGACGAGGCGCTCAACACCGTCGCCGACCGCTTGAACGCGCTGCGCGAAAAGGGCGAGAGCCACCGCTTCGCGCTCGCCTTCGGGCGGGGCTGGGGCGCGTCCTGCGCCGGCCTGCTCGGCACGTTCGGCGCGCTCTACGGCTCGCCGAACGTGCCCATCGGGCATTCGTCGATGTGCTCGGACGGCAGCATCCTCTCGAAGCAGTGCACGGACGGCAACGCCTCCTACAGCGCCTACGACTACCACAACACCAACTACTTGCTCATCTTCGGCGCGAGCTTCCTCGAGGCCTTCCGCCCCTACAACAACAACATGCAGGTCTGGGGCTACATCCGCGGCGAGAAAAGCCCGAAGACGCGCGTCACCGCGGTCGACGTGCACATGAACACGACGCTCGCCGCGAGCGACCGGGCGCTGCTCATCAAGCCCGGGACCGACGGCGCGCTGGCGCTGGCGATCGCCCATGTGATCCTGACCGAAGGGCTCTGGGAGAGGAGCTTCGTCGGCGACTTCAAGGACGGGGTCAACCGCTTCAAGGCCGGACAGACGGTCGATCCCGCCACGTTCGACGAGAAGTGGGTCAAAGGGCTGGTCGAGTGGTGGAACGTCGAACTGAAGGACCGCACCCCGGCCTGGGCGGCGGGCGTCACGACGCTCTTCGAGCGCGACATCGTCGCCACGGCGCGCGAGTTCGGCACGACGCGCCCGGCGATCGCGCTCTTCGAGCGCGGCGCGCACGCGCACTCGAACGGCATCTTCAACGGCATGGCGATCCACACGCTGAACGCGCTCGTGGGCTCGCTCTACGCCAAGGGCGGCCTCATGTACCAGATGGGCCCGGCCTACGGTCCGCTGCCGGTGAAGGACGCCGACTTCATGGACGACTACGCGAAGAACGGCCCCTGGAAGAAGCAGCCGCGCATCGACCTGAAGGGCAGCGAGGACGGCTATCTGCTCGCCAAGAACATGCTGCAGGAGCTCGGGCCGAACTCGCTCGCAGGCAAGCCGTACAAGCTCGACACGATCCTCTTCTACCTCACCAACCCGACCTGGACCGCCCCCAACGGCCAGGTGTGGGAGCAGGCGATGGCGGAGCTCTTCGTCATCGACACGTCGCCGTTCCCAGGCGAGTCGGCCATGTTCGCCGACCTGATCCTGCCCGACCACACTTACCTCGAGCGGCTGCAGGACGCGCCCACCTACCCGTTCCAGGGCTGGCCGCTCGCGCAGCTGCGGGTGCCGGCGGTGAAGCCGCTCTACGACACGAAGTACTTCGGCGACACGCTGATCGAGATCGGCAAGCGCATCAAGGGGCCGACCGGCGAGTACTACAAGGCGCTCGGCAACACCGAGAACGTCATCCGCGCCCTGGCCAAGGGCTTCGAGGCGAACCCGGGCGACAACGGCGTCAAGGACTTCGAGAGCTGGAAAGAGAAAGGCGTCTGGTACCGGAAGCCCTACCTGTGGCAGCAGCGCGACGGCGCCTTCTACGAGTGGGACGGCAAGGGCTACGGCAAGGCGATGACGCCGGAGGAGGTCAAGGCGAAGCTCCTCAAGACGCCCTCGGGCAAGTTCGAGATCCGCTCGGGCTACCTCGAGCAGCACGCCGACTGGATCGCGGCGAAGACCGGCCGCGACAAGGCGAAACTGATGTTCCCGCAGTGGGAGGAGCCGAAGCACCCCGGCGGCGGCGACCTCTACATGTCGACGCCGAAGGTCGCGCTGCACGCCGAAGGGCGCGGCGCGAACCTGCCGGTCGCCATCTCGCTGCTGCAGCCGGTGATGGGCGGGCGCGACACCGTGTACATCGAGATCCATCCGGAGACGGCGCGCAAGCGCGGCATCGCCGACGGCGACCGCGTCCGGGTGAAGTCCGCGGTCGGGTCGATCGAGGGCTACTGCCGGTACTTCGAGGGCACGCGGCCCGACACCATCGTGTTCCCGATGGAGCACGGGCACTGGGCGATGGGCCGATGGGCGAAGAACCGGCCGCCCGGCCACTGCGGCGAGGTGACCGTGAACCAGTCCGACCGCGTCACCGGACAGTGCAGCTACTACACCACCAAGGTTTCGGTCGAGAAGGCCTAGGAGGCAGCCATGGCGAAATGGGGAATGGTCATCGACCTCGACAAGTGCACCGGCTGCCAGGCCTGCACCACGGCGTGCGCCATGGAGAACAGCCGGCTGCCGGGCGAGAACTGGCAGGACGTGCTCTTCTACAGCGAGGGCAGGTTCCCGAACGTGAGCATCAAGTGGTTCCCGCGGCCGTGTATGCACTGCGAGCATCCCTCGTGCGTGAGCGCGTGCCCGACGCGCGCGACCTACAAGGAGGCCGAGGGCGGCTTCGTCCTCATCGACTGGAACAAGTGCATCGGCTGCAAGGCGTGCATGGTCGCCTGCCCCTACGGCGTGCGCTTCTACACCGACGAGAGGCCCGTGGTGGCGCCCGACATCCGCGGCGTGTTCCCGGGCAAGGACGGCCGCAGCTGGAGCCCGCCCTACCGCGGCCCGCAGGACGACCCTTCGCACGGCGTCGGCATCCAACCGAACGGCGTCGTGTCGAAATGCACCTTCTGCTACCACAAGGTGAGCAAGGCGCCCAAGGGCGTCGCCGACCTCGACGAGCACGATCCCGCCACCAAGGAGTTCACGCCGGCTTGCGTGCGCATGTGCCCGCCGAAGGCGCGCTACTTCGGCGACCTCGACAACCCCGCTTCGACGGTGAACAAGCTGATCGCCGACAAGCGCGGCACGCGGCTCCTCGACCACACCGGCAACAAGCCGCAGGTGTACTACCTCTCGGGCGGCGCCGCGGCGGCCGTCCCGAGCTCGCGTGAAACGAACAAGGCCTGACGGAGGACACCCATGAACAGTGCAACCACGTCCCGCGGCGGCACCGGCGGCTTCCTCGCCGGCATCGTCGGCCTGGTGATCACCGGCGCGTTCGTCGTCTGGCAGCTCGCGGCGCAGGGCCACGCCGCCTTCAACACGACGAGCCTCGGGCTCATGTGGGGCCTGCCGATCGTGACCTACGACTTCCTGCTGATGAGCTCGGCCGGCCTGGGCATCGTCGCGGCGCTCGGCACGGTGTTCGGGCTGCCCGCGTTCCGGCCGCTCGCGCGGCGCGCGGTGTGGCTCGCCCTGGCGCTGCTCGTCGGCGCGGGCGCGGCGCTCTTCTTCGAGCTCGGCAGCCCGCTCAGGGCGCTCTGGGCGATCCCGCTCAATTTCCAGGTCGCCTCGCCGCTCTTCTGGAAGGTGATCGGCGTCGTGGTGTATGCGATCTGCCTGATCCTCCTCGCCTCGGGATGGGTGGCGAAAGGCGCCGATGCGAAGCCCTCGTCCGGCGTGTCGGTCGTCGCGCTCGTCGCGGCGGTGTTCGTGATCTTCACCGGGTCGCTGCTCTTCGCCACGCTCTCGATGCGCCCGTTCTGGTTCTCTGGCGAGGTCCCGGTGATGTTCCTCGTCGAGTCCGTGCTCGCCGGCCTCGCGTTCGCCCTGCTCTTCACGCACCTCGCCGGCACGCCCGACGAGGCGACGCGCGCGGCCGTGTCCGGCCCGCTGCCGAGGCTCGTCGCGCTGCTCATCGCCATCCAGCTCGCCTTCGTGCTCGGCCGGATGGTGGTCGGCCTCGCGGCCAACCTCGACGGCATGCAGGTCTGGCAGACGATCGTCGCCTCGCCGGCGTTCTGGATCCAGATCGCCTTCCTCGCGGTCGCGCTGTGGCTCACGTCCTCACCGGGGATGCGCGCGAGCGGCAGCATGCAGGTCGCCGCGTTGCTCCTCCTGCTCATCGCGCTGTTTCTCGGCAAGTACGAGTTCGTGATCGGCGGCCAGCTCGTGCCGCTCTTCAAGGGAAGCTGGGCCCACGGGCTGATCCAATATTCGCCCTCAACGACCGAGTGGGCGCTCCTCGCGATGGCGGGGTTCCTGGCGTATGCGGTCTATGCCTTCGGCGCAGCGCGCTTCCGCCTCGGCGGCGCGGCCTGAGGCGGCGGCCGCGGCGCGCGAGGCCGGCGCGCTCGCGGAGCTCTTCCTCACGCTGGCCGCGGCGTTCGTGCCGCCGCCAGCGGAGATGCCCGCGCGCGAGTGGTGCTCAGCGCTCGCCGCCGACCTGGAGGAGCTCGGCGAGGCGGCCGCGATCGACACGGCCGAGGCAGTCGCCAGGCTCCACGAGAGCGCGGCCGCGGCGCCCGATGCGCCGTGGCTCGTGGAGTACAGCGGCCTCTTCCTCGTCCCGCCGGTGCGGGTGACGCTCAACACCGGCGTCTACCTCGAGGGCGGCCTCGCCGGCGTGAGCGCGCAGATGCTCGCCCGGTGCTACGCGGCCGCGGGCCTCGAGCGCAACGAGCGGTTTCGCGACCTCCCGGACCATGTCGCGATCCAGCTCGAGTTCCTCGGCGCGCTGCTCGAGCGCGCGTCCCGGGGCGACGCCGAGGCGGCGGCCATGGCGGCCGAGTTCGTGGCAAGCTTCGTGGACCACTGGGCCGAGCCGCTCCGCGATGCCTGCCTCCGCGCCGCCGCCGTCGCACCCGCCGGACACGCCTTCGCGGCGCTCGCCGATCTCGCCCGCGCCGGCGCCGAGCGGGTCGCGCGCTGAGCGCGCGCGCCCGGCCTGCCACCCCCGTCTCGTTCGGCACGCCAGAGCCTGGCTCGCGCTGGCGTGCGCGCTCGCCTGTGCCGTGCCCATGGCGCGCGCGGAGATGTCCGCCGACGAGTATCAGGCGGGCGCGCGGCGGCTCACTCCGGCCGAACGGGTGCGCGCCGCCGAGCAGATCCGGCTGGAGCGCGAGGCCGCCGCGCGGGCCGAGCGCGAGCGCGAGGCCGAGGCCGCCGCCACCCGCCGCGCCGCGGAGGCGGCGCTCGCCGCGCGGCCGCTCGGGGTGCGGCTCGTCGAGGCGCGCTGCGGCGGTTGCCACGCCCGGGACTACTTCGAGCGGCAGCGCTTCGGCTACGCGGGGTGGTGGGCGACCGTCGTCAGGATGCAGGTCGTCAACGGTGCCGTCCTGGGTCCGGGCGAGCGCGGCCCGATCGTCGCCCACCTCGCGGCGACGTATCCTGCCTCGCCCGTCGGCGAGGCCCTCGAGTGGGCGCTCGTCGGCGCCGTCGCGATCGGGAGCGTGGCCGCGCCATGGTGGATCCTGCGCCGGCGACGCCGGCGCGGCGCGCCCGGCGAACAGCTCGGCGCGCTGCCGGCAACGCGCGGACCGCAGACCTTCCTCGGGAGCAGCGAATGAGCTGGAACGCCTCGCCGGACGCACCCGACGCAGCGCCCGCGCCCGAACGTGCCACCAGCGCGGGGGATCAGGACGAAGAGCTCCAGCAGTTCGCCCTCGCGCTCATCGCCTCGCGCCAGAACGTCTCGCCCAAGCGGCTCGGCGAGCCCGGCCCCACGCCGGCGCAACTCGAGGCGATGTTCCGGGCGGCGGCAGCCGCGCCCGACCATGGCGAGCTGGTGCCTTGGCGCTTCGTCATCGTGCCCAGGGAAAAGCGTTCGCTGCTCGCCGAGGTGTTCGCCGGCGCCCTCATCGACCGCGATGCAGCGGCCACGGCGGAGCAGGTCGCGGCCGCGCGCGCCAAGGCCTATCGCGCCCCGCTCCTCATGCTCGCGGTCGCGCGCCTCGGACCGGCCGACCCCGACATCGCGCCGGCCGAGCGCCTCGTTTCCCTGGGCGCCGCGATCCAGAACCTGCTCCTCGCCGCGCACGCCGCGGGGCTCGGCACCGGCCTGACGAGCGGCCAGGCGTTGCGATCGCCCCGCATGCACGCGCTCTTCGGCCTCGCCGCCGGGGAAGAGCCGGTCTGCTTCGTGAACGTGGGGACGGTAACGAAGCGAAAGCCCGCGCGGCTGCGCCCCGATCCGAAGGACTTCGTGCGCGAGCTCTGAAGGGCCCCCGCGGGTCGCGCGGCCGCCTTCGCCCGATGAAGGCCCGATCGGCCTTGCGGCTGACGCAGGCGCCCCCGCGCAGGCCGTCTATGCGGCCGCCCTCGCCGCCCGCTCGACGACGCCGGCCAGCTCGGCGGCGACCGCCTCCACTTCGGCCGCGTCTTCGCCCTCCACCATCACGCGCAGCACCGGCTCGGTGCCGGAGGGCCGCAGCAGGAGCCGCCCGCGCGAGCCGAGCCGGCTCTCCGCTGCGGCCCTGGCAGCCGCGATCGAGGGGTCGGACTGCCAGTCGAAGCCGCGCGCGACCTTCACGTTGACGAGTTTCTGCGGGTAGAGCCGCAGGGCGCCCGCCGCTTCGGCGAGGGTCCGGTCCGAGCGGCGCAGCGCCGCGAGCACCTGCAGGGCCGAGACGATCGCGTCGCCCGTCGTGTGCTTGTCGAGGCAGAGGATGTGTCCGGAGTTCTCGCCGCCGAGATCCCAGCCGCGCTCCTCGAGCATCTCGAGCACGTAGCGGTCGCCGACTTTCGCGCGCGCGAACGGCACGCCCAGGCCGCCCAACGCGCGCTCGAGCGCGAGGTTCGTCATGAGCGTCCCGGCGACGCCCCTGAGCCCGCCGTGGCGCAGGCGGTCCTGCGCGATCACGTAGAGGAGCTGGTCGCCGTCGTAGGTGGCGCCGGCGGCATCGGCCATGAGCAGCCGGTCGCCGTCGCCGTCGAGCGCGATGCCGATGTCCGCGCGGTGCGAGCGCACCGCCTCGGCAAGGGCCGCGGGATGCGTCGCGCCGGCGCGGTCGTTGATGTTGAGCCCGTTCGGCGAGACGCCGATCGCGACGACGTCCGCCCCGAGCTCGTGGAACACCGGCGGCGCGACGTGGTAGCCGGCGCCGTGCGCGGCGTCCACGACGATGCGCAGGCCCCGCAGATCGAGCGCGTTCGGAAAGGTGCTCTTGCAGAACTCGATGTAGCGGCCGGCCGCGTCGTCGATCCGTTTCGCGCGTCCGAGCTCCGCGGCGGGTCGGCAGCCGAGCGGCGCATCCATCGCCCGCTCGATCTCGGCCTCGACCGCGTCGGCGAGCTTGCCGCCCTGCGCCGAGAAGAACTTGATGCCGTTGTCCGGGTACGGGTTGTGCGAGGCGCTGATCACGACCCCGGCCGAGAGACGCAGCGCGCGCGTGAGGTAGGCCACCGCGGGCGTCGGCATCGGGCCGCAGAGCATGACGTCCACGCCGGCGGCGGAGAGGCCCGCCTCGAGCGCCGCCTCGAGCATGTAGCCCGAGATGCGCGTGTCCTTCCCGATGAGCACGGTGGCCCGCCCGCGAGCCGGCGCGTCGCGTCGCGCCAGCACCTCGCCGGCCGCGTAGCCGAGACGGAGCACGAAATCCGGCGTGATGGGCGCTTCGCCCACGCGCCCGCGGACGCCGTCGGTGCCGAAGTATTTCCGGGACATTGGGGCGGGATTGAGGATCGGGGATTGAGGATCGCGCCTTGACGACCGAGGAGCCCGGGGCTCAGGGCCCAGGGGCGCTCCGCGCTACCGCCGCGAGCACCGCCAGGGCATCGCGCGTGGCGGCGACATCGTGCACGCGCACGATTCTAGCGCCCCGCTGCACCGCCAACAAAGCGGCCGCGACGCTCGCCGCGAGGCGGTCGCCAACCGCCCGCCCGGTGATCGCACCGAGCGTCGACTTGCGCGACAGGCCGGCGAGCACGGGAAACCCCAGCGCGGCGAGCGCCGGCAGGCCCCGCAGCAGGGCGAGATTGTGCGCGACCGTCTTGCCGAACCCGAAGCCGGGGTCGATCACGATGCGGTCGCGGCCGATGCCGGCGGCCTCGCATACCGCCGCCCGCGCGGCCAGGAAGTCGCGCACCTCGGCGACGACGTCGCCATAGGCCGGGCTCGCCTGCATGGTGCGCGGCTCGCCGAGCATGTGCATGAGGCAGACGCCGGCGTCGGCCGCAGCGACCGCTTCCAGCGCGCCGGGCGAGCGGAGGGCCGTCACGTCGTTCACCATCGCCGCGCCGGCGGCGATCGCCGCGCGCATGACGCCGGGTTTGGTCGTGTCGATGGAGACCGGGATGCCGAGCGGGAGGATGCCCTCGAGCACCGGGAGGACGCGACGCGACTCCTCGGCCTCGTCCACCGGCAACGCGCCAGGCCGGGTCGATTCGCCCCCCACGTCGAGGATGTCGGCGCCCTCCTCGACCAGGCGCCGCGCGTGCTCGATCGCGGCCTGCGCATCGAGGAAGCGCCCCCCGTCGGAGAAGGAATCGGGCGTCACGTTCACCACGCCCATCACGAGCGGTCGGTCGAGGGGAAGCACGTGGCGTCCGAGGCGAAGGGCGGCGGCGGTCATGCGGGCCGGAAACGACGAGGGCCTGCCGGCGGGCAGGCCCTCGCGATGCGCGGGCGGCGGGTCAGGCGGCCGCGGGGGCCGCGGCGGGAGCTAGCGGGTTCCCGACAGCGGCACCACGTCGACCGGCGCCGCAAGGTGCGACCCTGCTTCCCGCGCCCGGTCGGCCGCCAGTTCGCGGCGGGCGAGTTCCTCCAGAT
>JAOAEA010000044.1 GCA_026417035.1 Burkholderiales bacterium | reverse complement strand
GCCCGCACCCCCTGCTCGCGCAGGCACCGAGTCCGCGCGCCACGTCTTCGACTCCATGCGGCGGGGGCAGTCGTCTCCTGCCGCGGCCTGTCCGCGCCTCGAGGCGCGCGGTCCTGCCCGCCCCCGCGCCCTGCGCCGCCGAGTCCGGGCCGCGCCTCTGCGCACGCGACTGGGTTTGCCCTCCCCCGGCGGATCTGGGATAATTCGCGGCTTTTCCACCGGCCGAAACGCGAGGGGCCTCGCCCCCGACGGCGAGTCCGGCCGACCCGAGGAGCTCCCATGAAGACCGGCATCCACCCCGATTACC
Organism: Burkholderiales bacterium; assembly: GCA_026417035.1. Classification (GTDB taxonomy): domain Bacteria; phylum Pseudomonadota; class Gammaproteobacteria; order Burkholderiales; family SG8-39; genus JAOAEA01. The sequence continues at coordinate 33,230 of JAOAEA010000044.1, read as the reverse complement.
AGGAAATCGAGGTCACCTGCAGCTGCGGCAACACGTTCAAGACGCGCTCGACGCTCGGCAAGCCCCTCCACATCGAGGTGTGCGCGGCCTGCCATCCGTTCTACACGGGCAAGCAGAAGATCGTCGACACCGCCGGCCGGGTCGAGAAGTTCCGCCAGAAGTACGGGCAGAAGAAGCCGGCGGCCACCGCCTGAAGCGCCGCTCGCGGCGCCCCCCGGATAAGTCAGCTACGGCTGCCTTTTTCTTTGGCCGGGCGCCGTGCACCGCCCGCCGATAGAATCGCCGCCATGACCGACCGGCCCCGCGCCTTCCCCGCGCCGCGCCCGGCGCCGGCGGGGCGCTGACACGCGATGGACGACGAGCGCCCGCGCGGCCGCATCCGCCTGCCCCTCGCCGGACCTGCGCTGCTCCTCCTCGCGGCGGCGTTCCTCGCCCCCGGGATCGCCGGGCGAGCGCCCTGGCGCGCCGACGACGCCGTCGGGATCGGCGTCGCCTTCGACATTTACTCCGGCGGCGGGTGGCTCGTGCCGCGTCTCGCCGGCGAGCCGTATCTACCCGACGGGCCGCTCTACTACTGGGTCGCCGCGCTCTTCGGGCACCTCCTCGACTGGGCGATGCCGTTCGCCGCGGCCGCCCGCCTCGCCGCCGCTCTCTTCGTGCTCGCCGCCCTGTGGTTCGTGCGCCTCGCCGCGCGCGAGCTCTACGGCGAGGACGCGGGCAACCTCTCGGTGCTCGCCCTGCTCGGCAGCCTCGGGCTCTTCCTGCATGCCCACGAGGCGACCGCGGAGACCGCGATGCTCGCGGGCAGCGCCGCGGCTTACTACGGCCTCGCCATCGCCTGGAAGAAGCCGGGCAAGGCCGCGGCCTTCTTCGCGGGCGGGGTCGCGGCCGCGTTTCTCGCGCGCGGCCTGGCCGGAATGATCCCGCCGCTCGCTGCGGCCCTCGTCCTGCTGCCGCTCGCGATCGCGAACCGGGCGCGGAGCTACGCGCTGGCGGTGAGCGCCGGCGTCGCCCTGCTCGTGCCGCTCGCCCTCGCCTGGCCGGCGCTCCTCGCCTGGCGCGCGCCCGGCGTTCTCGGCGCCTGGTGGGCCGGCCAGATCCAGGCCGTGACGCAGCCGGTCACCGCGGCGAAGCTCGTCGATACGGCGAAAACGCTCGCCTGGGCGGCGTGGCCGGCCTGGCCGCTCGCCCTTTGGGCGACGTGGGCCTTCCGCCGCCACCTCCGCGATCCCGGGTTCGCCGTGCCCGCCGTCGCGACGCTGGTGAGCGTCGCGCTCGTGCTCGCAGGACCGAGCCCCCGCGACATCGACATGATCGGCGTGCTGATCCCGCTCGCGATCCCGGCGGGCACGGCAGCGCTCGGCCTGCGCCGGGGCGCGGCCAACTCGCTCGCCTACTTCAGCGTCGCCACCTTCGGGCTCGCCGGCGCGGCGCTCTGGTTCCTGTGGATCGCGATGATGACCGGTTTCCCGGCCGCGACCGCCCGCAACGTGTTGAAGCTCGCGCCGGGCTTCACGCCGAGCCTCGAGTGGTGGCATCTCGTCGCGGCGCTCGCCTACAGCGCTGCCTGGCTCGCCCTCGCGGTGCGCACCGAGCGGGTCGCCGCGCGCAGCCTGACGGCCTGGGCGGCCGGCGTAACCCTCGCATGGGGACTCGCCGCGACGCTGTTCCTGTCCTGGGCGGATCACATCCAGAGCTATGCGCCGCTCGCGGCGAGCCTGCGCAAGGCGATCCCGAGGGACGCGGGCTGCGTCGCGAGCCAGAACCTCTCGGAGGTCCACCGCGCCGTGTTGCACTACCACGCGGGGCTGGTGACGTCGCGGCGGGAGACCGGCGCGGGCGGCGATTGCCCGTGGATCGTGGTGCGCGCGCGCGAGGATGCGAAGGCCGTCGCGCCCGGGCCCGGCTGGAAGCGCGTCGCCGACGTCGCGAGGCCGCGGGACCGCGATCGCTTCTTCGTGTACCGGCGCGAGCCGAGGCCGAATTGACTTCGGCCTGGGCGGCGCTTAGCCTCCCTCCGTTCGCCCCGGACGCGACGCCCCGGGAGCGGGCCGCGGCCTGCGCGGCCCTCGACTACGGCGAGACCCCGATGAACGACGATGCCTTCAACCTGTCGATCCGCAAGTTCCTGAAGACGGTCGGCGTCCACTCGCAGCGCGAGATCGAGCAGGCCGTGCAGCGCCTGCGCGCCGAGGGCGCGGTTTCCGGGAACGAGCGCTTCCCCGCGACCATGACGCTCGAGGTCCCCGGCCTCGGGCTGTCGGTGAAGTTCGACGGCCGCATCGACCTCGAGTAGGAGCAGCCCCATGAACAAGCCCCGCGAGCTCGACGCGACGCTGCTCGAAGAGCTCACCGCGCTCCTCGGCAGCCGCGTCACGACCTCGCGCGGCGTGCGCGAGCACCACGGCAAGGACGAGTCCTATTACCCGTATGCGCCGCCCGACGCCGTCGTCTTCCCGCACTCCACCGAGGAGGTGCGCGACGTGGTCGAGATCTGCCGGCGGCACCGCACGCCGATGATCCCCTACGGGGTCGGCACGTCGCTCGAGGGCCATGTGCTCGCCGCGAACGGCGGCGTGTGCATCGACCTATCCCAGATGAACCGGGTGCTCGCCGTCCACGCCGACGACCTCGACGCGACGGTGCAGGCGGGCGTCACCCGCAAGCAGCTGAACGAGGAGATCCGGCACGCCGGGCTGATGTTCCCGGTGGACCCCGGGGCGGATGCGACCGTCGGCGGGATGGCCGCCACCCGCGCCTCGGGGACCAACGCCGTCCGCTACGGCACGATGCGCGAGAACGTGCTGGCGCTGACGGTCGTGACCGCCGACGCGCGCGTCGTCCGCACCGCGCGCCGCCCGCGGAAGTCGGCCGCCGGCTACGACCTCACGCGGCTCTTCGTCGGCTCCGAGGGGACCCTCGGGATCATCACCGAGGTGACCGTGCGCCTGTACGCGATCCCCGAGGCGATGTCCGCGGCGGTCTGCTCCTTCCGCGACATGAAGGGCGCGGTGGACACGGTGATCCGCACGCTGCAGCACGGCATCCCGATCGCGCGCTCGGAGGCGCTCTGCGGGCTCACCATGAAGGCGATCAACGCCTACAACAAGACGGCGTACAAGGAACAGCCGACGCTCTTCCTCGAGTTCCACGGCACCGAGGCGGGGGTGCGCGAGCAGGCCGAGCTCGTGCAGGAGATCGCGCGCGAGCACGGCGGCGAGGGCTTCGAGTGGGCGACGCGCCCCGAGGACCGCACCCGGCTCTGGTCGGCGCGCCACCAGGCCTACTTCGCCGGGCTGCAGCTGCGGCCCGGCGCGCGCGCGGTCTCGACCGACGTCTGCGTGCCGATCTCGCGGCTCACGGAGTGCATCGTCGAGACCTCCGCGGACATCGCCCGGGCGTCGATGCCGATCCCGCTCTTCGGGCACGTCGGCGACGGGAACTTCCACTGCATGATCCTGGTGCGTCCCGACGAGCCGGCGGACCTCGAGGAGGCGAAGGCGTTCAACGAGCGGCTCGTGAACCGCGCCCTGGCGATGGAAGGGACGTGCACCGGCGAGCACGGCATCGGCTCGGGCAAGATCGGCTCGCTCGAGAAGGAGCTCGGCGACGCCGTGGATCTGATGCGCGCCCTCAAGCGCACCTTCGATCCGCTCAACCTGATGAACCCGGGGAAAGTGGTCAGGCTCGACGCCTGAGCGCGCGGTCCGGCCGGCACGCGCCCTGCCGGAGCGGCGCGCGTCAGGCCGCGCGGGGTGCGGGGCGGCTGCCGCGGTCGAGCCCGAAGAGCCGCTTCAGCCCGAGCCACTGCTGCCGGATCACGCCCTCGCCATAGTCGCGCCCCGCGAGCTGGTCGCGGATCCCGGTCGGGTGGTACGCGGCGTCGAAGCGCGCGGTGCCGAAGAGGACGTCCCACACCGGGAAGAGCTGCGCGAAGTTGCAGCCGCGCGCCGGGCCTTCGTGCCCCGCGCCGATCGCGTGGTGCATGCGGTGGAACCTCGGGCTCACGAGCAGACGCTCGCCGATGCGGCCGAAGGAGAGCCGCACGTTGGCGTGCGAGAGGCTCTCGACGAGCTGCGTGACCACGAGCGCCGCGACGAAGTGCGCGGGCGGCACGCCGATCGCGAGCGCCACCACCGCAAACCAGCCGCGCGCGATCAGGTCGTCGAGGAAGTGGTTGCGATCGTCCGTCCACAGGCTCATCTGCCGCTGGCTGTGGTGGAGCGCGTGCAGCTGCCACCACCAGCCGAGGCGGTGCTGCAGCCGGTGGCGCCAATACTCGGCGAGGTCGAGGACCGCGAGGTAGACGAGGAACGCGGCGAGCGGATGCGCGCGCAACCACGGGAACCAGTCCTCGAGGTTCGGCGGCACGAACCCGTGCATCCGCAGCCAGCCGTCGAGACCGTCCACCGCCGGCCGCAGGGCGAAGAACACGACGAGCGGGACGAGCCCGAGGCGGTTGAGCAGGGTGTAGACGACGTCGGCGCGCACGGCATGGCGGTCGGCCCAGCGCTCGACCGGGCGCCACGCTTCCAGCGGCCGCACGAGCGCGAGGAGCAGCGCGAGCTGCAGCACGCCGATCAGGAAGAGCTCCGTGCCGTCGAAGAGATGCTCGGCGTAGCCCGAGAGCCCGAGCCCGCCGGCCGCGGGCAGGACGATGCCCTCGAACACCCATTGGTGCAGCGACCCGAACGCGCGCTCCGCCCAGTCGATCATCCCTGCCGCTCCGGAATGGTCGCGAAGCAGAACCCGCGGGCCTTGAGGCCCGCGAGGAGCTCGTCCAGGATCGGGGCGAGCGGCTCCTTCCGCGACCAGATGCCGAGATGCATCATCGCGACGTCGCCGTCCTTCAGGTCGCGCAGCGCTCTTGCGAGCAGCACGTCGTTCGGAAACCGGTCGCTCGGCAGCTCGTCGCCGATGAACCCGGCCGGGCTCCACCCCACGTGGCGCGGATAGCCGCACGCGGCAGCGAATTCGAGCGCGCGCGGCGTGGTCCTGCCGCCCGGCGCCCGCCAGATCGGGTCGAGCGCCCTGCCGGTCATCTGCCGGAACGCCGCGTTCACGCGCTCGAGCTCGGCGCAGGCGCCCGCGCGGTCCAGGCTCTCGCGGTGCTTCCCGTCGTGGCTCGCGTAGGTCACGCGGCCGTCGGCCGTGTCGCCGCGGAAATACCAGTGGCGCCAGGGGGGGTTCCCGAACGCGTGGCCGTCCGCGGCGAGCGACCGCCAATACTCCGCCCAGGAGGGGTCGAGGGACATGTCGCCGCGGAAGGTCTTCTCGTTCGCGAGGAAGAACGTGGCGCGCGCACCGTGTTTCCTCAGCGTGTCGCGGATGAGCGAAGCCTGCGACATGCTCCCGGTGTCGAACGTGAGATAGATCGTGCCGCGGCAGCCGGCCGCCGCGGCCGGCTGCGCCAGCGCAGCCGCGAGGACGAGGCTAGCGGCGCGGCGCATGGTCCTTGAGGAAGATGCCGTGCGGCGACTTGCCGACCGGGATGGTCGCGATGATTCTCTTCGAGCCGAGGTCGACCACGACCACCTGCCGCGCCCAGCGGGACGTCACCCAGAGCTGCCTGCCATCGCGCGAGACCTCCATGTCGTCGGGGCCGCCGGGGACCGGGAAGCTCTCCTTGACCTCGAGCGTCTGCTGGTCGATGACCGAGACGGTGTTGGCCACCCGGTTGGAGAGCAGCACGTGGCGGCCGTCGCCCAACGGCATGAAGTTGTGCGCGCCCTGTCCCGTCAGGAGCTTCTTCGCGAGCCGGCGCTCGCGCCAGTCGATCACCTCGACGAACTTGTCGCCGGTGATGCCCACGAGCAGGTGGCGGTCGTCGGGCGTCATCCAGATCCCGGCGGGCTGGCGGCCGGTCTTCATCTTCCACGCGATCTCCATCGCGGCGAGGTCGATCGCGACGACCTCGTCGGACTCCTGCAGCGTGACGAAGGCGAACCGGCTCGCCTGGTCGAAGGCGATGTGGCTCGGCACCTTCGGCGCCGGAAAACGCTTGACCAGCCGGAAGTCCTTCGCGTCGTAGACGTCGATCCGGTCGAGGCGGTTGGAGGCCGACACGAACCACTTCTGGTCCGGCGAGAAGCCGATCTGGTACGGGTCGCTGATGTTCGCGAGCCGCCGGACCTCGTTCCCGGTCGCCGGGTCGAGGAAGACGAGCTCGTTCGAGGCAGCGTTCGCCACGATGAGGTAGCGGTCATCCGGCGTCTTCATCAGGTGGTGCGGCTCCTTGCCCACCGGCCGCCGCGCGACTTCCCTGAACGTCGCGGTGTCGACGATGGAGAGCGACTCGTCGCCGGAGTTGAGGACGATGGCGAGGGTGGCGTGCGCCGGCACGGCGGCGGCGAGGGCGACGGCGGCGAGGGCGCGGAGCAGGCGTAGCGGCATCGGAGTTCCGTGCAGGGCGGACGCGGCAATTCTAGGACCGGCGCGGCCTGGCGCAAAGCGGGCGCGTCACGGGCGCAGGAGATGTTCCCGGTAGTACTTCAGCTCGTCGATGGACTCGCGGATGTCGGAGAGCGCCTCGTGGCGGTTCTTCTTCGTGAGCCCCTTGAAGAGGTCGGGCTTCCAGCGCCGCGCCAGCTCCTTCAGGGTCGAGACGTCGAGGTTGCGGTAATGGAAGTACGCCTCGAGCCGCGGCATGTAGCGGGCGAGGAAGCGCCGGTCCTGGCAGACCGAGTTGCCGCACATCGGCGAGGCCCGCTCGGGGACGTGCTCGCGCAGGAACGCGAGCACGGCCTCCTCGGCGTCGAGCTCCGAGCACGTCGAGGCGCGCACCCGCGCCGTGAGCCCCGACCGGCCGTGCGTCGCCCGGTTCCACTCGTCCATGGCGTCCAGCACGGCGTCGGGCTGGCGGACCGCCAGCACCGGGCCTGTGGCCACCTCGGCGAGCTGCGAATCGGTGACGACGACCGCGATCTCGATGATCCGGTCGCGGTCGGGGTCGAGCCCCGTCATCTCGAGGTCGATCCAGACGAGGTTGTTCTGGTCCTGCGGCACGGCCTGTTTCTCTTCCGCGGAAGGTAAAATCGCGATTCTGTCATAACCCGATGCCCGGACGGCCCCATGCACCCGTTCGCAGCGGCGTTCCTCGCGGCGCTTGCCGCCGCGACCGCGCTCCGCCTCTGGCTCGCGCGGCGCCACATCGCGCACGTCGCCGCCCATCGCGGCGCGGTGCCGGCGGCGTTCGCGGACGCGATCGCGCTCGAAGCGCACCAGAAGGCCGCCGACTACACCATCGCGAAGACGCGCCTCGCGATCGTCGAGGCCCTCGCCGGCGCCCTCCTCGTCCTCGCCCTCACGTTCGGCGGCGGGCTGCAGGCGCTCGCCGACTTCTGGGGCGGCGTGTTCGCGCCGAACGGCTACGCCTACGGGATCGCGCTCGTCGCGAGCGTCGCCGTGATCGGCGGCCTCGTGGAGCTGCCCGCCTCGCTCTACCGCACCTTCGTGATCGAGGCGCGCTTCGGCTTCAACCGGATGACGCTCGCGCTCTTCCTCGCCGACCTCGCGAAGCAGACGGTCGTCGCCGCGGCGCTCGGCCTGCCGCTCCTCGCGCTGGTGCTTTGGCTGATGGCGCACATGGGGAGCCTCTGGTGGCTCTACGTCTGGATCGCCTGGGCCGCGTTCAACCTCCTCGTGCTCGCGCTCTACCCGACGCTGATCGCGCCGCTCTTCAACAGGTTCTCGCCGCTCGAGGACGCGGATCTGCGCCGGCGCATCGACGCCCTGCTCGCGCGCACCGGCTTCCGCGCGAGCGGCCTCTTCGTCATGGACGGCTCGAAGCGCTCGAACCACGGCAACGCCTACTTCACCGGCTTCGGCGCGGCGAAGCGCATCGTGTTCTTCGACACGCTGCTCGAGCGCCTCGCGCCGCCGGAGGTCGAGGCGGTGCTCGCGCACGAGCTGGGGCACTTCCGGCGCCGGCACGTCTGGAAGCGCGTCGCGTGGCTCTTCGCGGCGAGCCTCGGGTTCCTCGCCGTGCTCGGGTGGCTCATCGACCGCCCCTGGTTCTACGCCGCACTCGGGGTGCACACGCCCGGCACGGCGATGGCGCTGGTGCTCTTTTTCCTCGTCGTCCCGGTGTTCACCTTCCTGCTGCAGCCGCTCGCGAGCCGCTACTCGCGCCGGCACGAATACGAGGCCGACGCCTACGCCGCGCGCCACGCGAGCGCGCCCGACCTCGTGCGCGCGCTGGTGAAGCTCTACAAGGACAACGCCGCGACGCTCACGCCCGACCCGCTGCACTCGGCGTTCTACGACTCGCACCCGCCCGCGGGCCTGCGCATCGCGCGGCTCGAGTCGCTCGCGGCGGGAGCCGCGCCATGACCCCGCTTGCCGCCCGGCGCTGCCGCCACCGCACCGAGGGCATCCCACGTGCGGAGGCCGAGGCCTACCTCGGCGAGCTGCCCGGCTGGACGCTCGACGCGGAGGGCATCACGAAGACCTTCTCGTTCGCGAACTTCCACGAGACGATGGCCTTCGTGAACGCGGTCGCGTGGCTCGCCCACCGCGAGGACCATCATCCCGACCTCGCGGTCGGCTACAACCGCTGCCACGTGACGTGGAGCACGCACTCGGTCGGCGGCCTCTCCGAGAACGACCTCATCTGCGCCGCGAAGGTCGAGGCGCTGCTCGCCGGTTGAGCAAGCCGCCCGCGGCCGCACCTTCGGGCCCGGCCGTGCGCGGCCAGGTGATCGCCGCATTCGGCCGCCAGTACCTCGTCGAAACCGACGCTGGCAGTTTCGTCCGCTGCGTCACGCGCGGCAAGCAGGGCGGCGTCGTCTGCGGCGACCGCGTCGCCGCGGCGCCCACCGGTCCCGGCGAAGGCGTGATCGCCTCGGTCGAGCCGCGGACGTCGCTCTTCCAGCGCGCGGCGCCGCACCGCGCCAAGCCGATTGCGGCCAACGCCACGCAGACGGCGGTCGTGGTCGCGGGGGAGCCGAGCTTCTCGGACGAGCTCGTCTGCCGCGCCATCGTGGCCGCCGAACGCGAGCGCATGAAGGCGCTCGTCGTCGTCAACAAGGCGGACCTCGCCGAGGCGACGCGCGATGCCCTCGCCCGCCTGGCGCCGCTCGGCGCAGCCGGGTATCCGGTGGTCGCGATCTCGGCCCGCGGCGATGTCTCGCCGCTCGTCGAGCGGCTCGCGGGCGAGACCACCGTGCTCGTCGGGCAGTCCGGGATGGGCAAGTCGACGATCGTGAACGCGCTGGTGCCGGGCGCGAACGCCGAGACGCGCGAGATCTCGCGGTTCCTCGACTCGGGCCGCCACACGACGACGCACGCCCGCCTCTACCGGCTCGCGCCGGGCACGGCGATCGTGGATTGCCCCGGCTTGCAGGACTTCGGGCTCGCCCACCTCTCGCGGGCGGAGATCGAGGCGGGGTTCCCCGAGCTCCGGCCCCTGCTCGGACATTGCCGCTTCACCGATTGCAGCCACCGCTCGGAGCCCGGGTGCGCGGTGCTCGCGGCCGTCGCGGCAGGCCGCATCCATCCGCGCCGCATGGAGCTCCTGCAGCGGATCCTCGCGGCGGAGCGGCCCGCCCCGTGAAGACGGTCTTCACCTCGCTCGACGCGCTCGCGGTGCACCACCTGCAGAACGTCCTGCGGGCCGAGGGCATCCGCACCGTCATCCGGAACGAGCTCCTCTCGCGCCTCGCGGGCGAGGTGCCCTTCACCGAGGTGGCGATCGAGCTCGTGGTGCCCGACGACGCCGACGCGGAGCGCGCGGTTCGGCTGATCGGAGAGCTCCGGTCGGGCGGGCCGCCCGCGGGCGCGCACTGGCAGTGTCCGGGCTGCGGCGAGCGGATCGAGCCGCAGTTCACCGCCTGCTGGCGCTGCGGCACCGGGCGCCCGGCCTAGCGCCGCCGCTTCAGCCGACTGCCCGGGCGAGCGCGATGAGGCCGATGAGGAGCAGCCAGAGGACGAGCGCGCGCCAGACGAGGCCGACGGTGCTGTCGAGGAAGGCGGTGTCGGCATCGTCGCCGGTGCCCATCTCCGGGCGGTCCTCGACGACGCCGTCGCGCGCGACCGGCATCCCGAGGCGCACGCCGAGGGCACCGGCCCCGCTCGCGATCACGATCCCCGCGAGCGCGTCCGCCCAGCGCGCCGCCTGCGTCCGCCAGCAGTAAACGGCGTCCTCGAAGTCGCCGACGATCGCGAACGAGAGCGCGGTCAGGCGCACCGGCAGCCAGTCCATGAGCTCGAAGGCGCGCCGCGCGAACGCGCCGAACTCGCCGAGGTCGGTGCGCGTGACGTTCCAGTGCTCGGCGACGCGCTCGGCGGCGCGGTAGGCGATCGCCCCGGCCGGGCCGGGGAGGATCATGAACCAGAAGATCACGCCGAAGACGTTGCGGTGCGAGACCACCAGCGCATCCTCGATGGCGAGCCGGGCGACCTCGCTCGGCGAGAGGCTGGGATACGCGCCGCCCCGCCATTGCGACAGGATCGCGCGCGCGCGGTCGACGTCGCCTTCGCGCAGCGCCCTCTGCATGCCGGTGAAGAAGTGCGAGCTCTGCCGGAAGCCCATGGTCGCGTACAGCACGGCGACGTTGACCACGACGCCGAGCAGGGGGTTCAACCAGACCGCGGCCGCGTACAGCCCCCAGCCGGCAGCCGCGAGCGGGACGACGGCGAGGCACCACGCGATCGCGCCGTGCTGGAGCTCGCCCGCGTTGAAGTGCCGCTCGAGGAAATCGGCGTACGCCGCGAGCGGCGTGGAAACGAGCCGGCGGTCGAAGGGCCGCAGCTGCTCGAGCGCGAGCGCGAGGATCAGCGAGACGAGGCTCATTCGTATGACAGCCGAGCGCGGCGAAGATACCATACCGTGCACGAGGGCCCATGAACGCCACCCGCCCGGGAAGACAGCCGCCGCTCGCGATCACGCCGCCCTACGGCTACGACGAGATCGTCCCGCTCGAGCGCCGGCACCGCGTGCTGCTCCCGCATGGCGCGACGCCGCAGTTCTGCCGGTCGCTCAACGCCATCGCCGTCACCGCCGGCGAGTTCGTGGCCGCGGGGCGCGACTATCCGATCGTCTTCGCCACGCCCGACGGCGGGAAAACCTTCGCGCCCGTCGCGGTGCTCGGTCTGCACTCCCGGGAGAACCTCTTCGTCGCCGCAAGCGGCGATTGGGATCCGGCGGCGTACGTGCCGGCCTTCGTGCGGCGTTATCCCTTCTGCATCTCCAAGCTCTACGTGGACGGGGTGCCGCGCAGCGACAAGGTGGTCTGCGTGGTCAAGTCCTACGTCGACCCGCAGGGGATCGCGCTCTTCGACGACGCCGGCGCGCCCACGGCCTACTGGCAGGGGATGCAGCGGCTCCTTGCCGAGTACGAGGGCGACCTCGACCGCACCGCGGACCTGTGCGCGGCCCTGGCGCGGCTCGAGCTCTTCGCGCCGTTCACGTTTCAGGTGATGCAGGACGACCGCGCGGCGCTGAAGGTCGAGGGCATGTACCGCGTCGATGCGAAGAAGTTCGAGGCGCTGCGGCCGGCGAGCCACAAGGCGCTCGTCGCCAAGGGCTTCGCCGGGCGGATCTACGCGCACTTCCACTCACTCGAGAACTTCGCGCGCCTCTATCAGCGCGCGGTCGCGCGCGCCGCACAGGCGAAGCGGGGCTAGTCGGCCCGGGTTTCGGCGCAGGCGACGCGGATCGCTAGGCGGCCGCGCCCAGGAACCGGTAGAGGTTCATGAGCATGCCGGCGGTGCGATCGGTTCCCGGCGGGCGAAGCTTGGGGCGGAACCGATCGCGGGGCGACCGCAAGGGACGCGGATCGCTAGGCGGCCGCGCCCAGGAACCGGTAGAGGTTCATGAGCATGCCGGCGGTCGCCCCCCAGATGTAGTACGGCCCGTAGGGCATCGCGTAGTAGTGGCGCTGCAGCCCCTCGTACACGACGGTGTTGCGCTGGTGGTTGGCGGGATCGAGGAGGAACGCGAGCGGCACCTCGAACACCTCCGCGACCTCGAACTCGTCCGGGCGCAGGTCGAAAGGCGGATGCACGAGGCCGACGACCGGCGTGACCCGGTAGCCGGTCACGGTCACGTATTCGGTCAACTCGCCGAGGGGCTCGACGTGCGAGCGCGCGAGTCCGATCTCCTCCTCGGTCTCGCGCAAGGCGGTGGCGAGCGGCGACTCGTCCGGCTCCGAGCGCCCGCCCGGGAAGCTGATCTGGCCGGCGTGGTCGTGCAGGTGCGCGGTCCGCCGCGTGAGCAGGACGCTGATGCCGTCGTCGCGGGCGACGAGCGGCACCAGCACGGCGGCGTCGCGGATCGCGTCGGGGCTGCGGCGCAGCAGCCCGTCGCCACGCGTTTCGGGCTCGTAGCCGAGCCCTGCCGCGAACCGACGGCGCAGGGATTCGGCTGACAGGGGCGCGAACGAAGGCGTTGCTTGCATCCGGGAGGGCGCGCCCGGCGCCGAGCGCGGGGCCGCTGCGCCGATTCTAGCGGAGCGAGCGGCGCTCACGGCCGCCGGGCGGCCGCCGGCGCGTGACGGGATGCGCTCGGGCGGCGCGCGGCGCACGCTCGCAAGGGACGGCGGGATCGCGTCCAGGGCCGCCGCCGCGCCCGCGGAAACGAAAGCGCCGCGGGGGACCGCGGCGCGTCCTCGTCTGGCGCCGGCCACGGCCCGCGCCGGTGCCCGGCGCGCGGCGCCGGGCCGCAGGCGTCACTTGATCGCCTGGACCTTGTCGAAGGTCTCCTTCGGCCAGGGCATGTTGCTGCCGTCGGGGAGCTTGCCGGACTGGTAGAACTTGTCCACGGCGGCCTTGAACGGCGCGCGATCGACCTTCACGACCTGCTTGCCGTACTTGGTGGCGAAGTCGGTCGTGAGCTTCTTCTCGTTCTCGATGATCTCGTTGGTCGCGCGGGTCGCCGCCTCGCGGAACACCTCCACGAAGATCTTGCGGTCCGCTTCCGACAGCTTGCTCCAGGTCGGGCCGCCGATGATGGTGAGCAGCGCGTCGGTGATGTGGCCGGTCAGGTTGATGTGCGACTGCACCTCGTAGAACTTCTTCGCCTCGATCGTGGGCAGGGGGTTCTCCTGCGCCTCGACGGTCTTGTTCTGCAGCGCGAGGTAGACCTCGGCGAAGGCGATCGGCGTCGGGTTCGCCCCGGTCGCGCGCGGGAAGAGCGTGTAGAGGGGCGCGTCCGGCACGCGGATCTTGAGGCCTTTCATGTCGTCGGGCTTCGTGATCGGCTTGTTGGCGGTGGTGTGGCGCTCGCCGTAGTACGTCACGGCGACGACCTTGTTCCCGCCGGAGGCCTTCTGGTAGCCGTCCGCGAGCTCGTCGAACACGCCGCTGGTCGTGAACTTCCTCCAGTGGTCGAAGTCGCGGAACATGTAGGGGGCGCCGCCGATCGAGATCGGCCCGTAGTTGCGCCCGGCGAAGAGCTGCCCGGTGTAGATGATGTCCACCGTGCCCAGGGTGAGGCCCTGGTTGATGTCGGTCTCCTTGCCGAGCGACGAAGCCGGGAAGACCTCCATGGCGTAGCGCCCGTTCGTGCGCTTGGCGATCTCCTGCGCCGCCCACACCGCCGCGGTGTGGTAGGGCTCCGACACTTCGTACACGTGGGCGAACTTGAGCTTCTGCTGCGCAGCCGCCGCGCCCGGGAGCGCGAGCGCAGCCGCGGCGGCGAGCGCCAGGATGCGAGCTTTCATGGATCTCCTCCGGTGGTGGGGTTCGTCGTTTTCGCGCGGGCGCGGCGGGCGCCGCGAGCGGGGCGGCTAGAATTGCACGGTTTGCGAAACCGCGTCAATGACCACACCCGCTCCTTCCCCGATGGAAAAGCCCGCACTGCACCCCGACCGCCGCAAGGGCGTCGCGCTCATGATCGGCGCCGGGCTCGCCTGGAGCACCGGCGGGATCTTCGTGCGCAACGTGACGCTCGCCGACCCTTGGGAGATCGTGCTCTGGCGCTCGGTGTTCATGGCCGCTTTCCTCGCCGTGGCGATCGCGGCGATGAACCGCGGCGCGGTGCTGCCGAAAGTGCTCGCCGCGGGCAGCGCGGGCGTCTTCGCGGGGCTTGCGCTGGCGGCGACGTTCTTCTTCTTCATCCTCTCGATCACGCGCAACACGGTCGCGAACACGCTCGCCCTCATGAGCACCGGACCGCTCTTCGCCGCTCTCGCCGGGCGGCTCTTCCTCGGCGAGCGGGTGCCCGCGCGGACCTGGGCGGCGATCGGCATCGCCGTAGCGGGGGTCGCGGCGATGTTCCTCGAGGGGCTCGACGCGGGGCGCACCGCCGGCAACCTCCTCGCGCTCGGCGTCCCGGTCGCTTTCGCGGTGAACGTCGTCGTGCTGCGCAAGCACCATGCGACCGTGGACATGGTGCCGGCGGTCATGCTCGCGGGTGTCTTCTCGATCCTGGCGGCGGCGCCGTTCGCCTGGCCGCTCGAGGCGCGCGCGCCCGACCTCGCCGTGCTCGCGGCCATGGGCGTCATCCAGCTCGGGCTGGGCTGCCTGCTGATGACGCTCGCATCGCGGCATCTGCCGGCCGGCGAGATCGGGCTCTTCGCGCTCATCGAGACGACGCTGGGGCCGGTCTGGGTGTGGCTCGGCGTGGGCGAGCGCCCGAGTGACCTTGCGATCGTCGGGGCCCTCGTGGTGATCGCGGCAGTCGCCGCCAACCAGCTCGCGGGGTGGCGCGAGGCACGCGTGGCCGCGGCCGCGCCGGTCAGAAACGGCCCGACCGGCTGAAGCGGTCGCACGCGCCGACGAGCTCCGCGGTGATCCCGGGCTCCCAGGCCGAGTGCCCGGCATCGGGAACGATCACGTACTTCGCCTCCTGCCAGGCCACGGCGAGCTCGTGCGCCGACACGATCGGGCAGACCATGTCGTACCGCCCTTGCACGATGATGCCGGGGATCGCGCGGATGCGATGCACGTTCGCAAGCAGCGCATCCGGCGGCAGGAAGACGCCGTTGCGAAAATAGTGCGCCTCGATGCGGGCGAGCCCGAGCGCGACGACGTCGTCGCCGAAGTGCGCGGCGGCCTCTGCGGAAGGGACTAGCGTCGAGCACGCGCCCTCGTAACGACTCCAGGCGCGCGCGGCCGGCATGTGCACCGCCGGGTCGGGGTGGGCGAGGCGCCGGTAGTAGTTCCCGAGGAGATCGGTGCGCTCCTCCGGCGGGAGGAACCCGGCGAAGCGTTCCCAGGCTTCCGGGAACACGTTGCGCAGGCCGCGGAGGAACCAGTCGATCTCACCCGGGCGGCCGAGGAAGATCCCGCGCAGCACGAGGCCTGCCACGCGCTCGGGATGCGCCTCGGCGTAGGCGAGCGCGAGCGTCGCGCCCCACGAGCCGCCGAACACGAGCCAGCGGTCGATGGCGAGATGCTCGCGCAGACGCTCGAGGTCGGCGACGAGGTGCGGCGTCGTGTTGTCGGCGAGCCCGCCGAGCGGCGTCGAGCGCCCGGCGCCGCGCTGGTCGTAGACGACGATCCGGTAGGCGAGCGGATCGAAGAAGCGGCGGTGCTTGGGCGTCGCGCCCGCGCCCGGGCCGCCGTGCAGGAACACCACCGGAATGCCGTCCGGATTGCCGCAGGTCTCCCAGTACATCGTGTGCACGCCGTCGAGCGGCAGCATGCCGGTCGCGCCGGGCTCGATCTCGGGGTAGAGCGGCGAGACCGCCGCGGGCGTCGCGTCGCCTGGCATCGGCGGAGAGGGGCCCCTGGCAGCGCGTCGATGACCGGGCCGAAGCGGGATCCCACCGGAACGCGACGTCGCGCGGCGCGTCAGGGCAGCAGCACGCTCGAGCCGGTGGTCTTGCGCGCCTCGAGGTCGCGGTGCGCCTGCGCCGCGTCCCGCATCGCGTAGCGCTGGTCGATCGCGATCTTCACCTTGCCGGAGATCACGACGTCGAACAGGTCCTTCGCCGTGGCGACGAGGTCCACGCGCTTCGCCGTGTAGTTGAAGAGCGTCGGCCGCGTGAGGAAGAGCGAGCCCTTCTGCGCGAGCAGCAGCGGCTCGACCGGCGGCACCTTGCCCGACGCGTTGCCGAAGTTGACGTACATGCCGAACATCGACAGGCAGTCGAGCGACCCCTCCCACACGTCCTTGCCGACCGAGTCGTAGACGACCGGCACGCCCTTGCCGCCGGTGATCTCCTTCACCCGCTCCACGAAGTTCTCGCGCGTGTACACGATGGGGTAGTGACAGCCGTGCCGCCGCGCGAGCTCCGCCTTCGCGTCCGAGCCCACCGTCCCGATCACCGTGACCCCGAGCGCGTCGAGCCACTGGCACGCGATCAGCCCGACGCCGCCGGCGGCCGCGTGGAGCAGCACGGTCATGCCGGGCTCCACCTTGAACGTCCGCTTGATGAGGTACTGCACGGTCATGCCCTTCAGCATCATCGCCGCGGCCGTCTCGAACGAGATGGCGTCGGGGAGCTTCACGAGCCGGTCGGCCGGCGACAGCCGCACCTCGGAGTACGAGCCGGGCGGCTGCGCCGAGTACGCGACACGGTCGCCGGGCTCGACTTCGGTGACCCCGGGCCCGACGGCCTCGACGACGCCGGCGCCCTCCATGCCCAGGGTGAGCGGCAGCGGCAGCTTGTAGAGGCCGCTCCGCTGATAGATGTCGATGAAATTGAGCCCCGCCGCATGGTGCCGCACGCGCGCCTGGCCCGGGCCGGGCTCGCCGACCTCGACGTCTTCCCACTTCATCGTCTCTGGACCACCGTACTCGTGGATGCGGATGGCTTTCGGCATCTCGTCTCTACCTTTTCAGCGGCGTCGCGTCGCCGGGGAGGCGAAGAATCGCAAAGAAACGCGCCCGCGTCGAGCCCGCCGCGCGGCGCTCACCAGGGGATCGGCCGCCGGTCGCGGAAGAAGCCGCCGCTCGGCCCGTCGTCGGGCAGGGTCGCCAGCCACACCGCGGTCTGGGCGCCCTCGGCGACGCTGCGCGTGGCGTGCGGCCCGCCCATGTCGGTGCGCACCCATCCCGGGCACATCGCGTTCACCTTGATGTTCGCTCCCGCGAGCTCCGCGGCGAGCGTGCGCGTGAAGGCGTTGAGGGCGGTCTTCGAGATCCGGTAGGCGGGCGTCCCGACGCCCATGTCCTCGAGCTGGCCGAGCCCGGAGGAGAGGTTGACGATGCGCCCGTAGCGGTGCCTGCGCATGAGCGGGACGAGCGCGCCCGTGACGCGCACCGGGCCGACCAGGTTCGTCTCGAGCGTGCGGCGCAGGATGTCCGCGTCGAGACCCAGGGCGCGTGAACCCTTCGGGTCGAGCATCACGCCGGCGTTGTTCACCAGGACGTCGACGCGGCCGAGCTCCTCCTCGAGCCAGACGGCGAGCCCGCGGATCTCGGCCTCCCGCGTCACGTCGAGCCGGTGGCAGGCGACCTCAAGCCCCTCGTCGGCGAGCCGCGCCTGCGCGGCCCTGCCCTTCGCCGGATCGCGGCTCGTGAGGACTACCCGCAGCCCGGCGCGGGCGAGCTGCCGCGCCACCTCGAGTCCGATGCCGCGGTTCGCGCCGGTGACGACAGCGACGCGCGCGGTCATCGGCCGTTCCGGTCAGAGGAAGACGGTGAGCACGCCGGTGTAGCCGTAGAGCCGGTCGTGCGAGATCTCGCCGTTGCAGAAGAAGCCGGCGAGCGGAAGGTCGCCGAGCCGGTCGCGGATGATGCCGAGCTCGACCGAGCGCTCGCCGAACAGGTTCTCGCCGCGGCCGACGCAGGAGAAGTAGAGCGCGCCCCGCGGCGGGCCGCGGAATTCGCCGGCGAGCGAGTCGAGCGTGCGCTCGAGGTCGTCGCGGGCGGCCGCGCCGTCGCGGCGGCAGAACATCAGCGGCATGCCGGGCTCGACCTCCGCGCCGATCGCGAGCAGGCGCTGGCGCGCGTCGAAGCCGACGAGGTTGCGCACGAGGTAATCGCCCGTGTCGGAGCCCGCCACCGGCAGGGCGGCGTGGATGTACCGGGCGGCGCGCGCGAGGTCCCGCGCGAGCACCTCCCCGACGTCCTCCCGGAACACGTCGAGCGCCGGCCGGCCGTCGAGCGTCACGATGACGTTGCCCTCGGCCCGCGTGATCCGGTGACGCGCCGCGAGGGGTGCGCAGCCCTGGCTCACGCGGATCGCTACCGGAATGCCCGACGACAGCACCACGCCGGAGAGTCCCCCGCGCAACAGCCCGTTCGCGACCTGGAACATGACCGTGCGCGAGCTCGCGAGCCCGCCGACCAGGAAGCCGCTCGCGACCTTGTGCGACATGTCCTCGACGAGCGCCGGGATGTCCTCCGTGTAGGGGTCGCCGTGCACCACCGCGAAATGCGCCGCATCGGCCCCGCTCGGCGTGCGGCTCCCCGGCGGCGGCGGGCGGCTGCGCCCGGAGAAGACGCTGAACTCGCCGGGCGGGAAGTCGGCGAGGAGCACGGCGAGCGCGGGCTCGTCGAAGTATTCGGTGCCGGTCGCGATCACCCCGAGGCCGACGGTGCCCACCCAGTCGCGCACGCCGGTCTCGCGCTGAAGGCGCTCGAGGATCGCGGCCGCCTCGCCCGCGAGGCGGTCGGACATGTACACGAAGCCGAGCGTCGCGCCCGCGCCGCTGCCGAGCTGCACGAGGCAGGCATCGACCGCCTCGCGCCACGCGCCGCCCGCCGCATGGCCGAGCCGGAACACTACTTCCCCTTCTTCTCCGGCTTCGCGGCGGGCGCCGACGCCTGCTGCAGCATCGCCCACCACGCCTCCGCGACGTTCGCGGCCGCGGGCTGGGCGTCCGGCCCGGCGGGCTTCGCCGGCTGCATCGCCGCGACCGCGGCGAGCGTGGCCTTCTGCATCTCGAGGCCCTGGATCGTCATGCGCAGCACGTTCAGGTTCAGGGTGAGCCAGTTCTCGACGCTGCGCAGGTCCGCGATGCGCTTGTCGATCTCGGCAGGGTCCATCGTCGGGAACATCATCCCCGGCCCCGGCACGCCCATCGGCGCCCAGAGGTTGCGCATCATCTCGAAGGGGTCGCTCGCGCCCTTGTCGCTCATCGGCCGGCCCGGTCGCAATGAAACATCCGTCCGCAGTGTAGCGCAGCGGCGCTGCGCGGGGGGCTGGGGGCGCGGCGGCCGGGCTCAGCCCGCGGCGCCCAGGAAAGCGAGCACATCGTCGCGGCGCGCGATGGTGTCGGCATAGCCGAGGTCGATCAGCGCCTGGCAGAAGGGGCCCTCGAACAGGAGATAGCTCGCGAGGTTCGAGCCATTGCGGTTCATCGCGCCGATCGCCCGCAGGAGGAAGCGCACGGTCCAGGGGAGCTCGGGCGCGTGACGGGCGGCGATCCGCTCGAGGGGCTCGCTCGGGTTCATCACCAGCACCTCGACGTGCCGCAGCGAGACGCCGGCGGCGCGGCGCGTCTCCTCGGGGATCAGGCTGATCGTGCGGTTGATGCGCTGCAGCCGCTCGATGTCCACGGCGAGGCTGTCGAGGAAGATCGAGTTCAGCGCATGGCCGGCGATCTGCGCGAGCGACGGATACACGTTCGAGCGCACCCGCGGCGGCTCGCCCGGGCGCCGGCCGGTCCCGATCACCAGCACCCGGTCGGCCCCGAGGTGGAGCGCCGGGCTGATCGGCGCGATCTGCCGCATCGACCCGTCGCCGAAGAATTCGCGGTTCACCTTCACGGCCGGGAAGATGAACGGGATCGCCGCCGAGGCCATCAGGATGTCCACCGTGAGCGGCGTCGCCGCGCCGACGCGCTGGCTGCGCTCCCACTCCACGACCTCGGGCCCGCCCTGGTAGAAGGAGACGCTCTGCCCCGACGAATAGCCGGACGCGGTGATGGAGACCGCGTAGAGCGCGCCCGCGTCGATGTTCGCCTGGATGCGCTCGAGAGCCAGCGTGCGCTCCACGAGCTCGCGCAGCGGCGCGTTGTCGAGCAGCGACTCCGGGTTGTTGCGGTAGAGCAGCGTGAGCGCGCCGAGCCAGCGCGCGCCCCGCCCGACGATCGCGGGCAGGTCGGTGCGATAGACGCGCTCGGCGCGGAACTCCGCCCAGACGCCGACCAGGGTATCGACCGCGCCGGCGAAGTCGTCGGCGCCGCAAGCGAGCGCCGCGGCGTTGATCGCCCCGGCCGAGGTGCCGCAGAGGATCGGGAAGGGGTTCTTCTTCGGGCGGCCGAGCAGATCGTTGATGCCCCGCAGGACGCCCACCTGGTAGGCGGCCCGCGCGCCGCCGCCGGTGAGGATCAGCCCCGCGCGCGGCATCGCCCTCGCCCCCCGGATCAGTCCGAAGCGCGCCCGCGGTTCGGCCCGCTGCCGGCCCGGCGCCTCATCGCCCCGCGCGCGCCTCGCGGGCGCGGTGGACGTCCATCACCGCGAGCGCCGTCATGTTCACGATCCGGCGCACCGTCGCCGACGGGGTGAGGACCATCACGGTCTTGGCCGCGCCGAGGAGGATCGGGCCGATCGTCACGCCGTCGCCCGAGGCGGTCTTGAGCAGGTTGAACGCGATGTTCGCCGCGTCCAGCGTGGGCATCAGCAGGAGGTTGGCCTCCCCCTTCAGGCGCGAGTTCGGGAAGATCGCCTTGCGCACTTCCTCGGAGAGCGCCGCGTCGCCGTGCATCTCGCCTTCCACCTCGAGGTCAGGCGCGTGACTCTCGATCAGCGCGAGCGCCTGGCGCATCTTGACCGCCGTGGGGCTGTCGCTCGTCCCGAACGACGAGTGCGAGAGCAGCGCCGCCTTCGGCGTGATGCCGAACTGGCGCACCTTCTCGGCCGCGAGCGCGGCCATCTCGGCGATCTGCTCGGCGCTCGGGTCGTAGTTGACGTAGGTGTCGCCGATGAACACCGTGCGCTTGGGCAGCATGAGCACGTTGAGCGCGTAGTAGCTTCCCACCCCGGGCGCCCTGCCGATCACCTGGTCCACGTAGTGCAGGTGCAGGTTGTGCGTGCCGAACGTCCCGCAGACGAGGCCGTCGGCCTCGCCGAAGTGCAGCATCATCGCGCCGATCAGCGTCGCGCGCCGGCGCATCTCGATCTTCGCGTACTGCGGCGAAACGCCGCGGCGCTGCGCCAGCCGGAAGTATTCCTCGTGGTACCGGCGGTAGCGCGGGTCGGACTGCTGGTTGACGAGCTCGAAGTCGGCGCCGGCCCGGATGCGCAGGCCGGAGCGCTCGATGCGGCGCTCGATCACCTCCGGCCGCCCGATGATGATCGGCCGCGCGAGCCCCTCGTCGACCACCACCTGCACCGCGCGCAATACCCGCTCGTCCTCGCCCTCGGCGAAGACGATCCGCGTCCCGGGCGCCGCCTTCGCCGCGGTGAAGATCGGCTTCATGATCAGCCCGGAGGTGTAGACGAACTGGGTGAGCGAGTCGCGGTAGGCGGACATGTCCGCGATCGGCCGGGTGGCGACGCCGGAGTCCATCGCCGCCTGCGCCACGGCCGGGGCGATCGTCGAGATGAGCCGCGGGTCGAACGGCTTCGGGATGAGGTACTCCGGGCCGAACCTGAGGTTGGGCTCGCCGTAGGCCGCGGTCACCACCTCCGACTGCTCGGCCTGCGCGAGCTCGGCGATCGCCCGCACCGCCGCGAGCTTCATCGGCTCGTTGATCGTCGTCGCGCCGACGTCGAGCGCGCCGCGGAAGATGAAGGGAAAGCACAGGACGTTGTTGACCTGGTTCGGGTAGTCCGACCGCCCGGTGGCAATGACCGCGTCGGGGCGCGCGGCCTTCGCGACATCGGGCATGATCTCGGGCACCGGGTTCGCGAGCGCGAGGATCAGGGGTTTCGGCGCCATGCGCTTCACCATCTCCGGCTTGAGCACGCCACCGGCGGAGAGGCCGAGGAAGACGTCGGCATCGGGGATCACCTCGGCGAGCGTTCGCGCGTCGGTCTTACGCGCGTAGCGGGCCTTGTTGTCGTCCATCTCCTCCTTGCGGCCTTCGTACACGACGCCGGCGATGTCGGTGACCCAGACGTTCGCCATCGGCAGGCCCATCGAGACCAGCAGGTCGAGGCAGGAGAGCGCCGCGGCGCCCGCGCCGGACGCGACGAGCTTCACCGAGCCGAGGTCCTTCCCGACCACGCGCAGGCCGTTGAGGATGGCGGCGCCGACGATGATCGCCGTGCCGTGCTGGTCGTCGTGGAACACCGGGATCCGGAGCCGCTCGCGGAGCTTGCGCTCCACGTAGAAGCACTCCGGGGCCTTGATGTCCTCGAGGTTGATCCCGCCGAAGGTCGGCTCGAGGGCGGCGATGATCTCCACCAGGCGGTCGGGGTCGCGCTCGGCGATCTCGATGTCGAAGCAGTCGATGCCCGCGAACTTCTTGAACAGCACCCCCTTGCCTTCCATCACCGGCTTGGCGGCGAGCGGGCCGATGGCGCCGAGGCCGAGCACCGCAGTGCCGTTCGTCACGACGCCGATGAGGTTGCCGCGCGCGGTGAGGTTCTGCGCCTCGGCCGGATCGCGCACGATCTCCTCGCAGGCGGCCGCGACGCCGGGCGAGTAGGCGAGCGCCAGGTCCCGCTGGTTGATGAGGCCCTTGGTCGGGGCCATCGCGATCTTTCCGGGCCGCGGCTCGCGGTGGTAGTCGAGCGCGGCCTTGCGCAGGGCTTCGTCCATGGCGGATTCCGTGATGCGAAACGCGTTATCGGATCACGCGAGTATAGAGCAACGCCTGGCAGCGGCGCCGCGGCGACCCCCGGCGCCCGCCTATAATGATCGCGACACCGCGCGCCTGGACCGTCCGGCGCACTCGCTCTCCGGGAGTGCCCTGCCCATGCCTGGAACCGCCGCGAGCGACGCATTGCTCGTCGTCGATCTTCAATACGACTTCATGCCCGGCGGGGCGCTCGCCGTGGCCGGCGGGGATGAGGTCGTCGCGATCGCCAACCGCGTCGCCCGCGGGTTCGCCAACGTCGTTCTGACGCAGGACTGGCATCCCGCAGGCCACATCTCCTTCGCCTCGCGCCATGCCGGGCGGCGGCCGTTCGAGGCCGTGACGCTCGAGTACGGCGCGCAGATCCTCTGGCCGGACCACTGCGTGCAGGGCACGCGGGGCGCGGAGCTCCACCGCGGCCTCGACATCCCGCACGCGCAGCTCGTGCTGCGCAAGGGCTATCACGCGCACACCGACAGCTACTCCGCTTTCGTCGAGGCGGACCGGCGCACGCCCACCGGGCTCGCCGGATACTTGCGCGAGCGCGGCATCGGCCGCGTGTTCCTCGTCGGTCTCGCGACCGACTTTTGCGTGGCGTGGTCGGCGCTCGACGCGCGCGCCGCGGGGTTCGCGGCGGTGGTGATCGAGGATGCCTGCCGCGCGATCGACACCGGCGGCTCCCTCGCCGCCGCCTGGCGCGAGATGGCGTCGGCCGGCGTGCGGCGGACCGAGTCGTCACGGCTGTAGCGCCGGCAGACGCCCGCGCGCGGCGTCGGGACCTCAGCGCTCGCGCGCGGCTTCGTGCAGGGTGCGCTGCACCGGCGACAGGACGTACTCGAGGACCGTGCGGGTGCCGAGGTTGATCTCGGCCGTGACCGCCATGCCCGGCGAGAGCGGGTAGCGCTTCCCGTCCGCTTCGAGGTAAGGCGTCTTCAGGGAAACGAGCGTCCGGTAGCCGGATCCCGCGCCCCCTTCGCCGCCCCTGCCCGCCTTGCCCTCGCCGATCTCGCTCGCGTCGGGGCTCACGCGCTTCACCTGGCCCTCCACCATCCCGTATTTCTGGAACGGGTAGGTCGCGAGCTTCAGCTTCACCGGCTGGGAGGGGGCGACGAAGCCGGCGTCGTCGTGGGTCACCCAGACCTCCGCCTGCATGGGATCGTTGACCGGCACCAGGGTCATCACCACGGTGCCGGGCGCGAGCACGCTGCCGACGGTGTGCGTGGCGAGGTCCTTCACGATGCCGTCCTGCGGCGCTCTGAGCTCGAGCAGGTCGCGCCGCGTGGACTGCTTGTCCGCGTCCTGGCGCAGGCGCGCGTATTGCGCCTCGACCTCGACCCGCTCGTCCTGCAGCTCGCGGCGGTAGTTCGACGTGAGCTGGGCGATGCGCTTGCCCGCCTGCTCGATCGTCGCGCGCAGCGACGCGATGGCGAACTCCTGCGCCTTCAGGTCCTGCTCCTTCTCGATGCGGTCGCGGCTCTTCTCGAGGGCCATGAGCCGGCCGGCGAAACCCTCCCGCGAGAGCTTGTCGAACGCCTCCTCCTGCTCCCGGTAGAGCGGCAGCATGCGGGCGAGCTTCTCCTGCACCTCGAGCGCGCCCTTCAGGTCCTGCTCGGCCTTGGCGAGAACCGACTGCTCGGTGGCGAGCGCGTCGAGGTAAGCCTGGCGCCGCGCGCGGTATTGCGCATCGACCTGGACGAAGAGCTCGGGCGGATCGTCGCGGCCCGCGACGAGCGGCCTGCCGGCGAGCTCGGCGTCGATGCGCCGCAGGGTCAGGCGGCGCAGGGCCAACTCGTTCTGGATGGTGCGCAGATCCGCCTCGGAGAGCCTCGCGTCCATGCGCACGAGCACCTGGCCCGCCGTCACCGCGTCGCCTTCGCGCACCAGGAGCTCCTTCACGATCCCCTGCTCGGCCGGCTGCACGATCTGCAGGTAACTCTGCGGGACGATCCGCCCCTGCGCGACGGCGATGATGTCGAGCCGGCCGAGCGCGGCCCAGACGAGCGCCGCCGCGACGATCGCGACGAGCACCCAGAGGACCAGGCGCGGGAGCGGCGACGGCGGCGCTTCCTGCAGCCGGAGGATGCCCGGGGCGAAATCGAGCTTGTCCGCCCGGAGCCCGCGGATGCGCGCGGCGGCGTCCATGGCGCTCACTCCCCGCCGCGCCTCACCGCGCGCGGTGCCGGCTGCGCGCCGGTCGGGCCGAGCCGCACGATCTCGTCGACCTGCAGTCCGCGCGGGAGCTGGTGGGCGATGACGAGCATCGTCACGCGGCCGCGGAGCTGGTTGACGGTGCGGGCGAAGTGCTCCGCCGTCTCGCTGTCGAGATTCGACGTCGCCTCGTCGAAGATCAGGACGCGCGGGCGCTTGAGCAGGGCGCGCGCGATCGCGATCCGCTGGCGCTGGCCGCCGGAGAGGCCCACGCCGTGCTCGCCGATCACCGTCTGGTAGCCGTCCGGCAGGCGCTCCACGATCTCGTGGATCTCGGCCATCCGGCAGGCCTGCACGACCTGCTGGAACGAGGCATGCGGGTTGGCGAGGATGAGGTTGTCGTAGATCGTCCCGGAGAAGAGCACCGTCTCCTGCGGCACCACGCCGAAATACGCGCGCAGCTCGTTGGCGGAGAGATTGCGCGCGTCGCGGCCGTTCAGCCGGATCTGGCCGTCGGTCGGCAGATAGAAACCCTGCAGCAGCTTCGCGAGCGTGCTCTTGCCGCTGCCGGATGGCCCCATCAGGGCGACGGTCGCGCCCGGCCGGATGCGCAGGCTCAGGCGCTGGTAGAGATACGGCAGGTTCTCGGCGTAGCGGAAGGAGAGATCCGCGAGCTCGATCTCCACCAGCTCCGTCGAGGAGCGGGCGGGCAGCACCGAGTAGGGCTCCGGCGGCGCGTTCATGATGTCGCCGAGCCGCTTCACGGCGATCGCCGCCTGCTGGAACTCCTGCCACAGCCCGACGAGGCGCAGCATCGGCTGGGCGAGCCGGGCGGCGAACATCTGGAACGCGACCAGCATGCCGATGGTGAAACCGTCGTGCCCCATCACCATCCAGGCGCCGATGACGAGAATGAGCAGCGTGAGCAGCTGCTCCAGCGTCGTCGCCGCGACGTTGTAGGTGTTGGAGAGCTGGCGCGTGTCGAACCCGGCGGCGAGGTACGCAGCGAGATAGTCGCCGTAGCGCGCCTTGAGCTGCGGCTCCATCTGCAGCGACTTCACCGTCTCCATGCCGGCGACGTACTCCGTGAGGAACGCCTGGTTGCGGGCGCCGAGCAGGAACTGGTGGTTGAGCCGCGCCCGGATCGCCGGGACGATCGCGATGCTCAGGGCGACGATCACGGCGAGGATCGCGAGCGTGACCAGCGTCAGCGCCCAGCTGTAATAGAACATGATCGCGAGGAACACGGCGAGGAACGGCAGGTCGAGGACGAGGCTCACCGCAGCGCCGCTCACGAACTCGCGGATCGTCTCGACGCCGTGCAGCCGTGCCACGACCGTCCCGGTCGGCCGGTGCTCGAAGTAGCGCGGCGGGAGCGCGAACAGGTGCTCGAAGACGCGCGTGCCGAGCACCGCGTCGACGCGGTTGCCGGTGTGCAGGACGAGGTACTGCCGCACCCAGCTCATGCCCGCGTTGAAGAGCATCACGAGGCCGAGCGCGACGCCGATGACCACCAGCGTGTTCACGGTTTGGTGGACGACGACCTTGTCGATCACGACCTGCGTGAAGAGCGGCGTCGCCAGCGCGAGGATCTGGATCGCGAGCGACGCCACCAGGACGTCGCGCCAGATGCGGCGGTGCTTCAGGAGCTCGGGGACGAACCAGGAAAACCCGAACGGCTTCGCGCGCTCGGCCTTCGCGTCGGCGTCCCCGACGGGCTGATCGGGCCGCGAGAAGCGGACCAGCCGGCCCGTGAACCGGGCCTCGAAGTCCTCCACGCCGAGCGCCTGGGGATTGGGGCTCGACGGGTCGACGAAGACGATCGTCCCCTCGTGCACGCGCACCACGAGCGCGAGGCGCGCGCGCGGCTCGGCGTCCGGCGCCGCCGCCGCGGGCTCCCCGCCCGAGGGCCTGGCGGGCGGCGCGAGCACCACGAGCACCGGAACGGTCTCGCCGGCGAGATCGGCCGCCGACGTTTCGGCCGCGCCGCACCTGAAACCGAGGCTCGCCGCCGCGTGGAGCAGCGTCTCGAGCCGGTAGGGAGGTGGGAACGCGCGCAGGAGCAGGTTGCCGTCGAACGGGATCCTGTGCAGCTGGCAGATCGCCGCCAGCGCCCAGATCACGTCGTCGCGCTGGAGCGCGTCCTGGTGCACCCGCACCTCTTGTTCGTCGTTACCCCCGAGCGAGCCAGTCTATGCGAACGCCGCAGGCCGGAACAAGCGGCCGACCCGGCCGGCGCGCCGAATTCCTCAAGTCGCCCCGGGGCCGCCGCTAGAATGTGCGCTATTACCGCCGACCGGAAGTCCGATCGTGGCCTCCGCCGAGACGCTGCGCCCTCCAGCCGCCCACGCCACCGCGCCCCTGCTCGCCCGCAGGATGGCCGAGATCGAGCCTTTCCACGTCATGGAGATCGCCGGCCGCGCCGCGGCGCTGGAAGCGGCCGGTCGCCGGATCATCCATCTCGAGATCGGACAGCCCGACTTCGCCGCGCCGCAGCCGGTGATCGACGCGGCGGTCGCCGCCCTCGCCACCGAGCCGATGGGCTACACGTCCGCGCTCGGGATCGAGCCGCTGCGCCGGGCGATCGCGGGCTTCTACCATGACCGTTACCGGGTCGACGTCGCGCCGGAGCGCATCATGGTCACCGCGGGTGCCTCGGGCGCCTTCGTGATCGCGCTGGGCGCGCTCGTCGATCCAGGGGACGAGGTGCTGATGCCCGATCCCTGCTATCCCTGCAACCGCCACTTCGTGCGGCTCTTCGAAGGGGTCGCGCGCACCGTCCCCGTGGGCGCCACGCAGAACTACCAGCTCGCGGTCGGCGATCTCGAGCGCCATTGGGGCGGCCGGTCGCGCGGCGTGCTGGTGGCGTCGCCGTCCAACCCCACCGGAACGACCGTGCCCCGCGCCGAGCTCGCGGCGATGATCGCGTGGGTCCGCGACCGCGGCGGCTGGATGATGGTCGACGAGATCTACAACGGGCTCACGTACGGCGCGCGCGAGCAATCGGCGCTCGCGCTCTCCGACGAGATCTTCGTCGTGAACAGTTTCTCGAAGTACTTCGGCATGACCGGCTGGCGGCTCGGCTGGCTGGTCGCGCCCGAGCGCTACGTCGCATCGATGGAGCGGCTGGCGCAGAACGCCTTCATCTGCGTTTCGGCACCGGCCCAGTACGCCGCGCTCGCCGCGTTTCGGCCGGAGACGTTGGCGATCCTCGAGCACCGCCGTGAGGAGTTCCGGCGACGGCGCGACTACCTGGTGCCCGCGCTGCGCGACCTCGGATTCGACGTTCCGGTGATGCCCGACGGCGCCTTCTACGTCTACGCCGATTGCCGGCGCTTCACGGCCGACAGCCATGCGTTCGCGCTGGCGGCGCTCGAGCATGCCGGCGTCGCGATCACGCCGGGGCTCGACTTCGGGACGAACCGGCCCGAGCGGTACGTGCGCTTCGCCTATACACGCGCCATGCCGGAGCTCGAGGAGGGTGTCGAGCGGCTCCGGAATTGGCTCGGCGCCGCCGCAACGTAGCCCGAGGTCCGGGGGCGGCCAGCTGCCTGTGCCGGCGAGGCCCCGGACGCGGACGGCGCTCGATCAGGACGCGGCGTTGGCAGCGAGCCGGAGCGGCGTCTTTCCGAGCGCCTGCTCGAGCCGCTGGCGCTCGGCCATGACTTTCTGCGCGTATTGCGCCGCGGGGTCTTCGGCCGCGCCCGCGTAGAGCTGTAGTCCGCTCTGCACGCTTCCGGCCTTGCGGATGTACTCCCGCAGGATTTGCGCGCCCACCAGGATGTTCGCGTGCGGGTCGAGGACCGCCGACTCGCCGCCCACCTCGGCGAACTTCTCGGGGTGGAAGCGCGGGATCACCTGCATGAGGCCCTTGGCTCCCATCTCGCTCTCGGCGATCGGGTTGAACCGCGACTCGACGGCCATCACGGCGAGGATGAGCAGCGGATCCACGCCGATCCGGTGCCCCGCGGCAAACGCCGCCGTGACGAATTCCTCCGCAGCCTCGCGGGCGACTTTGTACTTCCGCGCGAGGTATTCGGCCGCTGCTTGCCGCGCGGGATCGGCCACGACGCCTGCGTCGGGCGCGGCGGCGGCAGCGCCGGGCATCGCGGCCCGCGCGGCCTGCGCGTCGGGCGCGCGGGCTGCGACCAGCATGTCGACGCCGTCCACGGCCACGAACGCGATGGCCGCAATCCCGACGACGGCGAGGCTGTGATGCAGGGCTGCCGTGAGGCTCAGGTAGCCCCTGCGGGCCGCCGCTGCCAGGTCAGCAAGATCCATCGTCACCTCCGGTTCGTTCGTTCGCGGGCGCAGGCACGCGGAACGCGCGTGCCCTCGCAGCCCGTCCGGCCTCCGCGCAAGGCTCTGCGCGAAGCCCACTCCCCGTTGTCGTAGTTGTTTTGGTTGCAGGCCCGCCCGGCAACCCCGGCCCCGACATGGGGCGGGCGGTGGGCCTGCCGCTCCGCGCCGCCTCCCGGTCGCTGGCTCGGACCGGCGGTTCGACGCTGGATCAGCTAGTTACAGCCGAAAGTCAAAGTTGCAATTTCGCGATTATATTGAAAAGCTTACGTCGTGTCAACGCGCGCGTGCTGCGATGCAGCAGCGCGGGTCGATGGTGCGGCGCGCAATAAAAAAATTTTGGGAAAACGCGCCCGGCAGCCGCGCGGCCCCCCTCGGTAGAATGGAAGGGTCTTACGGCAGCCCTGCCGGGGGACAAACACACCACCTCCGAATGTCTGCGGTCCAGCCTTTGCCTGCACAAAGGCTGGCCGCAGATTCTTCGGGGAGCTCCACAAGGGCCCCGGCCCTTCCGTCTTCCCACCCCTTGCGGGGTGTCCGGTCAGGACCTGGTCCGCGCCGCGACCGCGGCATCAAGCCGCCGGTCGCAGTGGCTCCGGTGCGCGAGCGCCCGGGCTTTCTTTCGGAGCATCACTTGTGTGACGGCCTTCCGCCTCAATCAATCACGCGGGCGATCGATCGTGTCGCTACTGCAGGGTCGATCGCGCGCACGGGGAAGGCGTCATTCTTCTTATTGCCGGTTGCGCAGAATGGCTACTTCTTCTTCTTCGCAGCCTTCTTCGCCGGCTTCTTCGCGGACTTCTTGGCAGCCTTCTTCTTGGTCGCCATAGCTGACTCCTTTCAAGGTTGATGAGACAAACACACCCAACAGCGCCCCGCCGTTTCCGGCCGGGCATCCAGCGGCCGGGCGGATCGCCCGGTCGCTGAATTCCTGGCAACTCGCCGTTGCCGCACCAGGAGGAGCGGTCGCCTTGCACCCGTGCACGTGCCGAAGGCAGCGGCGATCGCCTGCATCACATCACCCGCACCGACGTCCCGAACCGCGCCCGGCGCCCCTCGAGCGCGACCTTCGCCTGCACGAAGGTCGCGAGCGCCGCCGCAGCTAGGCTCATCCGCGCCTACGGGCGCGAGCCCGACGGGAACGGCCACGCAGCCGCGGGATTCAGCGCCGTCCGCGCCGCCGGCGCCGCCGCGATGGGCGCATGCGCCGGCGCCGGCGCCGGCGCAGGGGCCGGCGCGGCAGCGGGCGTCTTCGCCACGGCCTTCGGCGCCGCCTTGCGCGCCTTCGGCTTGGCCGCCTTCTTCACTGCGCGCTTGACCTTCTTGGCCGCGCGCTTCACCTTGGCTTTCGCGGCGGCCTTGCGCGCGACGCGCTTCACCTTCCGCGCCGCCTTCTTGACCGTACGCTTCACCTTAGCCCGGCGGACGGCCTTCTTCGCGGCGCGCTTCACCTTCTTCGCCGCTCGCTTCACCTTCCCGCGGGCCACTGCCTTCTTCTTCGCAGCCTTCTTTGCCATGTCGACACTCCTATCGAGCTAACGGGGAACACACCGACCACCGAACCCGGCCGGGAGAGCGCCGGGGACCCAGCCGCCGGGCGATGCCCAAGCGAGCGAATGCCTCTGCCGTGACGAAGCGGACGCGGATAGCAAAATGTCGGCGCCGCCGACGCGGACACCGACATCCGGGAAACTCGGGAGGCCCCGCGCGGGGGCGACGGAGAGGACGCTGCGGGCTCGGACCGGCTGGCCGATCCGCGCGCCCTGATGGCGGAGGCCACCGCGTTTTCGGCGCTCGCGGCGCCAGGCTGCGCGGCAGCGCCTCTTGATGGTTTCGCTCAATCCCAAGTGAGCGCGCCCCCCGTCTGGTACTCGATCACGCGGGTCTCGAAGAAGTTCCTCTCCTTCTTGAGGTCGATCATCTCGCTCATCCACGGGAACGGGTTGGTCGCGCCCGCGAAGAGCTGCTCGAGACCGATCTGCTGGCACCGCCGGTTGGCGATGAACCGCAGATACTCTTTGAACATCGGTGCGTTCAGACCCAGCACTCCTCTCGGCATCGTATCTTCCGCATAGCGATACTCGAGGTCAACTGCTTTTTGCATCAGCGCCCCGATTTCATCGCGGAACTGTTGCGTCCACAGATGCGGGTTCTCCAGCTTGATCTGGTTGATGAGGTCGATGCCGAAGTTGCAGTGCATCGACTCGTCGCGCAGGATGTACTGGTACTGCTCCGCCGCGCCCGTCATCTTGTTCTGCCGGCCGAGCGCCAGGATCTGCGCGAAGCCGACGTAGAAGAAGAGCCCCTCCATGATGCAGGCGAATACGATCAGGCTCTTCAGCAGCTTCTGGTCGTTCTCCGGCGTTCCCGTCCTGAAGGAGGGGTCCGTCAGGGTGTCGATGAACGGGATCAGGAACTCGTCCTTGTCGCGTATCGACGGGATCTCGTGATAGGCGTTGAACACCTCGCCCTCGTCGAGCGCGAGGCTCTCGACGATGTACTGGTAGGCGTGGGTATGGATCGCCTCCTCGAACGCCTGGCGCAGCAGGTACTGCCGGCACTCGGGCGCGGTGATGTGCCGGTAGGTGCCGAGCACGATGTTGTTCGCCGCCAGCGAATCCGCGGTGACGAAGAAGCCGAGGTTGCGCTTGACGATCCGGCGCTCGTCCTCGGTCAGGCCGTTGGGGTCCTTCCACAGGGCGATGTCGCGGGACATGTTGATCTCCTGCGGCATCCAGTGGTTCGCGCACCCGGCGAGGTACTTCTCCCAGGCCCACTTGTACTTGAACGGCACGAGCTGGTTGACGTCCGTGCGGCCGTTGATGACGCGCTTGTCCTCGACCCGGATCCGCCGGAACTCCGGCGGCGCGTCGATGACGCGCGCCTCGGCCGCGGGGGCGATGGGCACGAACCCCGCCGCGGCTTGCACGCCGAGACCCGCCACCCGCCGTGCCATCCCGATGTCGTCGTCAAACGTCAGCATCCACTTCTCCGGTCACTGGGTCCTCGTGGCGGGCGCCGCTATTGGCAGGCCTCGCACTCCGGGTTGTCGATCGCGCAGAACTTCGGCTCCGCCGCGGCGGCCGCGCCGCCCGCGGCGGGCACCGCATTGAGCTGGCCGGCCTTGACCGTCGATTTCTCGGCGTGGCTCGCGCCAAGCGAGCGGAGGTAGTAGGTCGTCTTGAGGCCGCGCACCCAAGCGAGCCGGTAGGTCTCGTCGAGCTTCTTGCCCGACGGGTTGGCGATATAGATATTGAGCGACTGGGCCTGGTCGATCCATTTCTGGCGGCGCGCGGCCGCCTCGACCAGCCACGCCGGGTCGATCTCGAACGCGGTCGCGTACAGCCGGCGCAGGTCCGCAGGCACCCGGTCGATGCGGCCGAGGCTGCCGTCGAAGTACTTGAGGTCGGCGACCATGACCTCGTCCCAGAGGCCGAGCCTCTTCAGGTCGCGGACGAGGTGCTCGTTGACGACCGTGAACTCGCCGGACAGGTTCGACTTGACGTACAGGTTCTGGTAGGTCGGCTCGATGGAGGCGGAAACCCCCACGATGTTGGCGATCGTGGCCGTCGGCGCGATGGCGAGGCAGTTGGAGTTGCGCATTCCGTGCCGGCGGATGCGCTCGCGCAGCGCCTCCCAGTCCATCGAAGCCGATCCGTCGACCTCGACGAAGCCGCCCCGCTCCTCCGCGAGGAGCTTCAGCGTGTCCTGCGGGAGGATCCCGCGGTCCCAGAGCGACCCGCGGAACGATGCGTACCGGCCACGCTCCTCGGCGAGCTCCGTGGAGGCCCAATAGGCGTAGTAAGCGACGGCCTCCATCGACCGGTCGGCGAACTCGACGGCCTCCTGCGACGCGTACGGCAGGCGCAGCAGGTGCAGGCAGTCCTGGAACCCCATGATGCCGAGCCCCACCGGGCGGTGCCTGAGGTTCGAGTTGCGCGCCTTCGCGACCGAGTAGTAATTGATGTCGATGACGTTGTCGAGCATCCGCATGGCGGTGCCGACCGTCCTGCGGAGCTTCGCATGGTCGAGCACGCCGTCGCGCAGGTGGTTCACCAGGTTCACCGAGCCGAGGTTACAGACGGCGATCTCGTGCTCGTTGGTGTTGAGGGTGATCTCCGTGCAGAGGTTCGAGCTGTGCACCACCCCCGCATGCTGCTGCGGCGAGCGCACGTTGCACGGGCTGTCTCTTATACACATCT
>JAOAEA010000043.1 GCA_026417035.1 Burkholderiales bacterium | reverse complement strand
CAGCACCGGCTGCAGCCGCAGATCGCGGTGCGTCAGCGCGTGCGTAAATGCGGCCATCCATTGCGCGGACCGACCGGGTGCGTCCGCCGACCACGCGCGCAACGGGGTTTCGTCCTCCAGCACCGGTGGCGCCCACAGGCCGGCCCAGATCCCGCGCGCCGGTCGGCGCTGCAGCCACCACGCGCCGTCGTGGCGCACGTAGAGCGGCAGGCACCACGCGATCGTGCGGCGCTGGACCACCCGCCCCCGCCGCGGCCATGCGGTCGGCTCGCCCGCCGCGTTGCGCAGGTCGGGCAGCGCGTGATAGGCGCGGTACAGATACGACGAGCCGTCGACGAGGACGAGCGTCTTGGATTCCGCCATGGGAACGAACGACAAGCTGCCGAAAGTGGTCTCCGCGGGCATCGACCCTGCCCAGTCTTCCGCGCGCGAGGCGTGGCAGCTGCTCGGGATTATGTCAGAGTTCGTGGAGGCCACCGAGCGGCTGAACCAGATCCGTCCCGCCGTCTCGATCTTCGGCAGCGCGCGCATGCCGGCGGGCCATCCTTATTACGAGCTCGCCGAGCGCATCGCGCGGCTGCTCTCCGACGCGGGCTTCGCGGTGATCTCCGGCGGCGGGCCGGGCATCATGGAAGCGGCCAACAAGGGCGCGCACTTCGGGCGCTCGCCCGCCGTGGGCCTCAACATCGAGCTGCCGCGCGAGCAGTTCGGCAACACCTACCAGGACATCAGCCTGTCGTTCCGGCACTTCTTTGCGCGCAAGGTGACGTTCATCCGGTTCGCCACCGCGTACGTGGTGATGCCCGGCGGATTCGGCACGCTCGACGAGCTCACCGAGGCGCTCACGCTGGTGCAGACGGAGAAGATCCGCAGGCTCCCGGTGATCCTCGTGCACGAGCCGTTCTGGCGCGGCCTCGTGGACTGGTTCCGCGACCGGCTCGTCGCCGAGGGGATGATCTCGCCCGGGGACATCGACCTCGTGCAGACGCTGAACGAGCCCGAGGCCGTGGTGGAGGCGATCTTCCGCTACTACGAGAAGGGCGGATTCACGCCGACGCCCGCCGACCGCGAGCGCACGTTCCTCAATCTCTGAGGCGCGGGGCGCGCGGGGGCTTCTGCTACAATTTTCGCCGATCCCCGCCCCACGCCCCGCCGATGCGCCGCCTCCTCGCCCTCCCCCTCGCGCTGCTCGCCGCGCTGCCGGCGGCTGCGCAACAGCCCCCGCTCAAGCTCGAGCCGGTGCCCGAGCCGCCGCCGCAGATCGGGCTCGACACCGACACCGGGCCCGGCGTGACCATCTCGCCGCGCGAGGGCCGGGTCGAGGAGATCCTGACGCCCGATGGCCACAAGGTCATCCGCGTCACCACACCCGAGGGCCTGGAGTACGTCCTCCAGGAGGATCAGGGCGACGGCACGTTCGCCCGCTGGACGCCCGGCGACACCGGCGTGCGCGCGCCGCAGTGGGTGATCTTCCGCTTCTAGCGCCCCGCCCCTCCCGCGTCTTCCGCCGCGCGGTCCGGCGCGCGCCACCGAGCCCAGGCATGTCCGTATACACGGCGGTCAACGAGGCGGAGGCCGCCGCGTGGCTCAAGGGCTACTCGGTCGGCACGCTCGTCGAGCTGAAGCCGATCGCCGCCGGGATCGAGAACACCAACTACTTCGTCACGACCACGCACGGCCGCTACGTGCTCACGCTCTTCGAGCGTCTGCCGCGCGAGGACCTGCCCTTCTACCTCGGCCTGATGGCGCATCTCGCGCGCCACGGCATCCCCTGCCCGTCGCCGATCGCGGACCACGCGAACCGGCTCCTCGGCGAGCTGAAGGGCAAGCCCGCGGCACTGGTCACGCGCCTTCCCGGCGTCACCGTGACCGAACCCGGCGTGCGCCACTGCGAGGCGGTGGGCGCGGTGCTCGCCGACATGCATCTCGCCGGCCGCTCCTACGCGGGACGGCTCGAGAACCCGCGCGGGCCGCGCTGGTGGCGCGAGACCGCGCCGCAGGTGATGCCGTTCCTCGACGAGCCGCGGCGCGCGCTGCTCGCCGAGGAGCTGCGCTTCCAGTCGCTCTTCCGCCTGCAGGACCTGCCGCGCGGCCCGGTGCACGCGGACCTCTTCCGCGACAACGTGCTCTTCGACGGCGACGCGATCGGCGGCGTCATCGATTTCTACTTCGCCGGCATCGACGCGTTCCTCTTCGACGTCGCGGTGGCGGTGAACGACTGGTGCCTCCTTCCCGACGGGCGGCTCGACCGCGAGCGCACGCTCGCGCTCATCCGGGCCTACCACGCGATCCGGCCGTTCACCGCGCTCGAGCGCGGCGCGTGGCCGGTGATGCTGCGCGCGGGGGCGCTGCGGTTCTGGCTGTCGCGGCTCTACGACTTCTACCTGCCGCGGCCCGGCGAGCTCGTGCACGCCCACGACCCGGAGCACTTCCACCGCATCCTCGCGCTGCGGGTCGCCGAGAGCGACGCGCAGCCCTGGGTCGAATAGGCACGCACGTGCGCATCGTCGCCGCGCGCAACGGCCTCGCCTGGATCGCCGCCGGCGTGCGCCTCTTCGCACGCGCGCCCTTCGGCTGGATCTTCGGCGTGTTCGCCTACTGGGGCCTCATGCTGATGTCGAACCTCGTCCCGATCGTGGGTCCGCTCGCCGCGACGGTGACGCTGCCGGCGTTCTCGGTGAGCTTCATGGCGTTCGCCCGCGCGGCGGAGGCGGGCCAGCCGATCATGCCGCCGCTCCTCTTCGCCGGTTTCTCGCGCAACGTGCGCGCGCTGCTCGTCCTCGGCGCCGTCTACCTCGCCTCCGTCTTCGCGATCCTCGGCGTTTCCGCGCTCGCCGACGGCGGCATGCTCGCGAAGTGGCTGATCGCGGGCGCGCCGCCAGCCGAGGGCGAGGCGCGCGAGGACGTCGCCAACGCGGCGCTCCTCGCGCTCGCGGCGTACGCCCCGGTGCTGGCGGCGTTCTGGTTCGCGCCGGTGCTCGCCGCGTGGCGCGACCTGCCGCCGGCGAAGGCGCTCTTCTTCAGCTTCTTCGCGGTGCTGCGCAACTGGCGCGCGTTCCTCGCCTACGGGGCGGGCCTCGCGGCGGCGGCGATTCCCGCGGGGCTCGTCTTCTCCTTCGCGGTGAGCGCCCTCGGGTCGTTCGCCGCCGGCTTCGCCCGGGATCCCGCGGAGCGCCTCGCGGTGGCGATGTTCGCCGCCTCGCCGCTCGTCTTCGCCGCGGCCTCGGTGCTCTTCGCGAGCTTCTACGCGAGCTGGCGCGACGTCTTCCCGGCCGAGCCTGCGCCGAGCGACGCGCCGGCAGCGGCGCCCGCCTGACGCAAAGACCCTGCCCGCCGCGTGGCGGGGCCGCGCGCCCGCGATGGCTGCGGCACCGCGGTATCGGTAAAATCGGCGGCTCGCGAGCATCGGCCGCACCCGCGCGGCCGCACCGGACCCGCCCCCTCCCGCCGCAGGCCTTCTTCCGCACCGTGCCGCCGAAAGACATCTTCGACCGCTGGGTCCGCTCCGGGACCGGCGGCGCCGCGCCCGACGACGAGGCCGGCGGCGGGGTGCGCCTGCGCGAGATCCCCTACAACTACACCTCGTTCTCCGACCGCGAGGTCGTCATCCGCCTGCTCGGCGAAGCGGCGTGGGACACCCTGCTCGCGCTGCGCGCCGAGCGGCGCACCGGACGCTCGGCGCGCATGCTCTACGAAGTGCTCGGCGACATGTGGGTCGTCTCGCGCAACCCGTACCTCCAGGACGACCTGCTCGCGAGCGGCAAGCGCCGGGCGGCGCTGATCGGATCGCTCGAGCACCGGCTGCGCGAGATCGAGAAGCGGCGTGACCGCTACCGCGAGGAAGCGGCGCGCGAGGCGGACGCGGCCCTGCGCGCGGCGGCGGACGCGCGCGACGAGAAGGTCGCGTTCCTGCTCGAACGGGCGCGCGCGGCGGTCGCGAGCTTCGCACGCGACTTCGACGAGGCGGCGGAGCTGCGCCGGCGCGCGGGGCGCCGGCTCGCGCGCGCCACGCGGCGCGACAACATCTGCTTCGACGGCTTCGCAAGGGTCGCACACGTGACGGATGCGACCGACTGGCGGGTGGAATACCCGTTCGTGGTCGTCTATCCGGACACCGAGGACGAGGTCGCGGCGATCGTGCGCGAGGCGATCGACCTCGGCCTCACGATCATCCCGCGCGGGGGCGGCACCGGCTACACCGGCGGCGCGATCCCGCTCACCCGCAACGCCATCGTCATCAACACCGAGAAGCTCGACCGCCACGGCCCGGTGGAGATGACCGCGCTGCCGGGCGTCGCGGGCGAGGTACCGACGATCCGCTGCGAGGCCGGGGTGGTCACGCGGCGCGTGATGGACGCCGCGGAGGCCGCCGGGCTCGTGTTCGCCGTCGACCCGACCTCGGCCGACGCTTCCTGCGTCGGCGGCAACATCGCGGTGAACGCCGGCGGCAAGAAGGCGGTGCTGTGGGGCACCGCGATCGACAACCTCGCGAGCTGGCGCATGGTGGACGCGAGCGGCCACTTCCTCGAGGTGACGCGGCTCGACCACAACCTCGGCAAGATCCACGACGTCGCGACCGCCCGCTTCGCGGTGCAGAAGTTCCGCAAGGACGGCCGCACCCCGTTCGGCGAGCCGACGGTCCTCGAGATCCCGGGCCGCACGTTCCGCAAGCCCGGCCTCGGCAAGGACGTGACCGACAAGGTTCTCGGCGGGCTGCCGGGCGTGCAAAAGGAGGGCACCGACGGGATCATCACCTCGGCGCGCTTCATCCTGCACCGCATGCCGAAGGCGATCCGCACCGTGTGCCTGGAGTTCTTCGGCGAGGTGCGCGAAGCGGTGCCCTCGATCGTCGAGATCAAGCGCTACCTCGACGCGCGCCCCGGGGGCGCGATCCTCGCCGGGCTCGAGCACCTCGACGAGCGCTACGTGCGGGCGGTCGGCTACGCCACCAAGTCGCGGCGCGGCGGCCGGCCGAAGATGGTGCTCGTCGGCGACATCGTCGGCGACGACGAGGACGCGGTCGCCGCCGCCGCCTCGCACGTCGTGCGCATCGCCAACGCGCGCAGCGGCGAGGGCTTCGTCGCGGTCTCCGCCGAGGCGCGCCGGAAGTTCTGGCTCGACCGCGCGCGGACTGCGGCGATCGCGAAGCACACCAACGCCTTCAAGGTGAACGAGGACGTCGTCATCCCGCTCGAGCGGCTCGGCGACTACTCCGACGGCATCGAGCGCATCAACATCGAGCGCTCGATCGCCAACAAGCTCGCGCTGCTCGACGCGCTCGACGAGTACCTCGCCGGACCCCTGCCGCTGCACCGGCAGGAGGAGACGGTGTCCGCGGCCGAGCTGCTCGGCGACCGCCCGCAGGCCGCGCGCGAGGCGATCGCGCGCGTGCGCCGCCGCTGGGCCTGGCTCGCGGCCAACCTCGACGCGCCGCTCGCCGGCGCCGCGCGGGAGTTCGTCGGCGACACCGCGGCCGGCGCCCGGCCGGGCGCGACCGTCTTCGACGTCCTGCAGAACCACGCGGTGCGCGTCTCCTGGAAGGCGGAGGTGCGGCCGGTGCTCGCCGACCTCTTCGACGGCGAGCTCTTCCGGCCGATCCGCGAGGGCATCGACGCGGTCCACGAGCGCGTGCTGAAGAGCCGGCTCTTCGTCGCGCTGCACATGCACGCGGGCGACGGCAACGTGCACACCAACATCCCGGTCAACTCCGACGACTACGGGATGCTGCAGGAGGCGACGCGCGCGGTCGCGCGCATCATGGCGCTCGCGAAGTCGCTCGGCGGCGTCGTGTCCGGCGAGCACGGCATCGGCATCACCAAGCTCGAGTTCCTCGAGCCGGCCGAGGTCGAGGCCTTCCGCAGGTACAAGGACGAGGTCGACCCCGAGGGCCGCTTCAACAAGGGCAAGCTCCTCGCCGGCGCCGACCTGCGCAACGCGTACACGCCCTCCTTCAACCTGCTCGGCGCGGAATCGCTGATCCTCAAGCAGACCGACCTCGGCGGCGTGTCCGACTCGATCAAGGACTGCCTGCGCTGCGGCAAGTGCAAGCCGGTCTGCTCGACGCACGTGCCGCGCGCGAACCTGCCCTACTCGCCGCGGAACAAGATCCTCGCCACGTCGCTGCTCGTCGAGGCGATCCTGTACGAGGAACAGACGCGCCGCGGCGTGTCGCTCACGCACTACGACGAGTTCGGCGACGTCGCCGAGCACTGCACCGTCTGCCACAAGTGCGCGAACCCGTGCCCGGTCGACATCGACTTCGGCGACGTCTCGATCGCGATGAAGAACCTGCTGCGCCGCCAGGGGAAGAAGCGCTTCAACCCCGGCACGGCGGCGGCGATGGCGTTCCTCACGCTGACCGACCCCGCGGCGGTCAAGCTCGTGCGCAAGCTCGTGGTCGACTGGGGCTACCGCGGCCAGCGCCTCGGCTACCGCGTCGCGCGCGCCCTCGGCCTCGCGCAGAAGCAGACCGGGGTCCCGCCGATCACCACCGGCCGGGCGCCGCTCAAGGCACAGGTGATCCACTTCGTGAACAAGCCGATGCCGGGGGGGCTGCCGAAGAAGACCTCGCGCGCGCTGCTCGACATCGAGGACCGCTCGTTCGTGCCGATCATCCGCGACCCGAGCAAGGCGGCCGACGACGCCGAGGCGGTCTTCTACTTCCCCGGCTGCGGCTCCGAGCGGCTCTTCGGGCAGGTCGGGCTCGCCACCCAGGCGATGCTCTACCACGTCGGCGTGCAGACGGTCCTGCCGCCCGGCTACCTCTGCTGCGGCTACCCGCAGACGGCCGCCGGCAACGAGGACAAGGGCCAGAGGATCATCACCGACAACCGCGTCCTCTTCCACCGCGTCGCCAACACGCTCAACTATCTCGATATCCGCACGGTGATCGTTTCGTGCGGCACCTGCCTCGACCAGCTCGAGCACTACGAGTTCGACAGGATCTTCCCGGGCTCGCGCCTCGTCGACATCCACGAGTACCTGCTCGAGAAGGGCGTGCGGCTCGACGGCGTGCGCGGCACCCGTTACCTCTACCACGAGCCCTGCCATACGCCGATGAAGACGATGCCCGGGATCCGCGTCGCGAGCGGGCTGGTGGGCGCTGAGGTGCGGCTCTCCGACCGCTGCTGCGGCGAGTCCGGGACGCTCGCCGTGACCCGCCCCGACGTCTCCACCCAGGTGCGCTTCCGCAAGGAAGAGGAGATGCGCAAGGGGGCCGCGGCGATCCGCGCCGACGGCCACGCGGGCGACGTCAAGGTGCTCACCTCCTGCCCCTCCTGCCTGCAGGGGCTCGCGCGCTACGCCGACGACACCGGCGTCGAGGCCGACTACATCGTCGTCGAGATCGCGAAGCACGTGCTCGGGCCCGACTGGATGCGCGAGTTCGTCGCGAAGGCGAACGCGGGCGGCATCGAGCGCGTGCTGCTCTAGCGTGGCACGGCCGCCGCGCGGGCCCCGGGCGCGCGGCGCCCGGCGGACCCTGCCCGCGGGCCCCGCCACGACCGGAACTATTCCCGGCGACGAGCGCCCGAGGCACTTCGCCACGGCCCGCGCGCACGCTCCTTGCTACCATGGCCATGCTGCCGTCATGACCCCTGCGGGGCCCTCGACCGGCAGGGAAGGTTCCCGTGGAAAAGTTGGCAGTCCCGTCCTGCGAGCTGTGCGAGTCTCCCGGAGGCCAGGTCCTCTGGCGGAACGCGCTCGCTCGCGTCGTCGCGGTGGAGGACGCGGACTATCCCGGCTTCTGCCGGGTGATTCTGAACCGGCACGTCGCGGAGATGACCGACCTCGCGGAAGCCGATCGGCATGCGCTCGTCGCGATCGTCTTCGCGGTCGAGGCGGCCCTGCGCGCGCTGCTCGCCCCCGACAAGATGAACCTCGCGAGCCTCGGCAACGTGGTGCCGCACCTGCACTGGCACGTGATCCCGCGGTTCCGCGACGACCGCCACTTCCCCGCGCCGGTCTGGGCGGCCCCGGCGCGCGCGGCTTCGCCGCGCCGCGCGGTGGCGCCGCAGGCGCTCGCGGACGCGCTCGCCGCGCGCCTCGGACCGGCCGCGCCCGCATGAGCCGCCTCACCCTTCCCGAGATCGCCCCGGACGCGCGGCCCGCGTTCGCGAATGCGGCGGCCTGCGCCGCATGGCTCGCGACGCTGCCCCGCGCCAGCGCCGCGGCGACCCAGGCGACGCTCGCACGCAAGCTCGACGAGCTCAACGGCGCGCACGTGCCCGCCGCCGAGCGGCTCGCGATGCTCGAGCTCCTGCGCGAGCCGGTCGCGGTGACGCAGGCCGAGCAGTCGCGCAAGTACGCCGGCAAGCCGCTGCCGCACTCGCCGCAGCGGCGCGAGATCCTCGCCGCCGTGACGTCGCTCTGGGACGCGCTCGGGCTCGGCTACCAGCGCGCGCTGCAGGCGCTGGATGCAACCGGTGCCGACCGCACGGCGGTCGCGCTCGCGTGCCACCGCGCCATCGACTGCGGCGCCCGCGCGATGCTCGAGCACGCGCGCGCCTACGTGCAGCCACGGCCGGCCGACCTCGCGCGCCTGCACCGCCTGTACGCGCTCGCCGAGCAGCGCGGCATCGCGGTGCAGCCGGTCGCCGACCCGCTATCCCGGACGGGCCGCTCCTGCACCGTCACGCGCACCTACGTGCAGGCCCTGCTCCTCGAAGCGTCGAGCCCGCGCGAGCGCCGGCCGGAGTACGTGGACCTCGTCGACCGCTGGCTCGGCCCCTGGGCGCCGAAGGTCACGGTGTCGGCCACGCCGGCACGCGCGGCCAGCGCGACGCCGCTCGTCGTCGACCTCGCCGGCGAATCGGGGGCGAGCCGGCGCGAGCGCGCCGGCCCGACCGTCCGCTACCTCGAGGTCGGCGAGCTCTCGCGCAGCCTCGCCAAGCGGGTGCACGGCCTCAAGCAGGGCAAGTCGCCCGCGGAGCTCGGGCTCGAGGGCGAGATCACGCGCGAGGATGCGCTGCCGCTCGTCGTCGCGCTCTACCGCCACTGGTGCGAGGGCGAGCTGCGGCGTGCGCACGAGCGGCGCGCAGTCAACGCGCCCGCGACGGTGTGCGCCGGTTTCGCCGCAGCGCATCTCGCGCTCGGCCAAGGGGTCGCGGCCCAGGCGAGCGCCGTAGCGCCGCAGGGCGGCGTGGCGGAAGGCCTGACGATCCCGGTGCCGGCGACCGCGGGCGAGACCTGGCAATTGCGCGACGCGAGCATCGCCGGGGTCGGCCTCGTACGTCCGCGCGACGATACGCGGGCGGCGCGGCTCGCGCATGGAGAGCTGCTGCTGGTGCGCCCCGAGGCGGGCGCCGCCATGCTCGCGGCGGTGCAGTGGATGC
The DNA here is from genome assembly GCA_026417035.1 of Burkholderiales bacterium. Classification (GTDB taxonomy): domain Bacteria; phylum Pseudomonadota; class Gammaproteobacteria; order Burkholderiales; family SG8-39; genus JAOAEA01. The sequence continues at coordinate 25,138 of JAOAEA010000043.1, read as the reverse complement.
AGGAAAGCCCTGAAGGCGATCTGCACGTCGGTGCGCGCATCCTGCCGGGGGTTCCCGAGGCGGTGACGGCGCGCGACGCCGGTTCCGAGGGGGGTGGAGCGCCGGCGATCGCGCTCTCGGCCCTGCCTGCGCTCGCGGCACCGCCCTCGCTCGTGCTCCGGCGCGGCACGTTCGCGCCGGACCGCGCGCTCGAGCTGGCGACCAGCGTGCGCGTGCGGCTCGCGGCGCTCCTCGAGAGCGGCGCCGACTTCGAGCGCGCGGGCTTCACGGCAGAATAGGCAACACCAAGCCCGGCCGAACGGGCGACAAGGAGGAAACAGCATGGCGACTGCAATCGGCGCAGCCCAGGGCCGCACGCCGGCGCTTGCCGACGCGAAGGCCGCGGAGGCGTGGCTCGCGAACGCCGCGCTGGTCGACCCGCGCCAGGCGTGCCACGAGCTCACCGGCCTGCTCGAGCGGCTCGAGGACGCGCCGCCCGCGGAGCGGGCCTACCTCGACGTCCTCGAAAAGCTCCGCGAGCCGATCCAGGTGGCGCAGGCCGAGCACGCGAAGAAGTTCACCGGCCGGCCGCTGCCGCTGCGCGACGTGGAGAGCGCCGCGTTCGACCAGGTGTTCGACCTGTGGTCGGCGTTCGGGCGCGCCTACCGGCGCCTGCTCGGCGCGGCGGTGGACGGACGCGACGCGGAGCTGCTGCCGCAGGCGGCGCTGCTCGCGCAGCGGACCATCGAGGCGCGCGCCGCGGTGATCAACGCGCACTACCGCTGCCGGCGCGAGGTGGACGGCGATCTCTGGCGCGAGCTCCACGATGCCTACCAGATCGCGGAGAGCTACGGCCTCGCGCGGACCTCGGTGCCGACCAAGCGCAAGCCGGCGACCTCGGCGAGCCCGGCGCAGGTCTACGTGCGCACCCTACTCCTCGACATCGCCAATCCCTACGCGATCTCGGCGCGCGACTTCCAGTGGCTGCGCCGCTGGGCGGGCCTGTGGGCGCACAAGGTCGAGCTCGGCCTCGCGCTCGACGCCGCGCAGGGCTACGCGGTCGACCTGGCCGGAGCCGCGCCGCCCGCGTGGACGCGGCTCGAGTCGGCGACGCCGACGACGCGCTTCCTCGACACCTCGCAGCTCAAGCGCAGCATCAAGGGGCGGCTGCGCAAGCTCGAACAGGGCGCCGAGCCCGAGGCGCTCGGGCTCGGCAAGGATGCCGTCCAGCCCGACGCCGGGCGGCTCCTCGCGCAGGCCGCGCGCGCCTGGCTCGAGGCGCCGGCGGCGCGGCAGTTCACGCGTCGCCTCGCGCCGGGGCGCACCGAGCTCGTCTCGGGGTTCGACAGCCTGCACGTCGCCCTGACCGGGCGCGTCTTCAAGAGCGCGGCGCGACACTGGGACTACTCGCGGCGCGACGCCGAGAGCCTCGCGATCTACGGCGCGGTCGCGGGAGCCGGCGCCGACGGGCCGAGGCTGGCGACCGAGGCATGGGAGACGCTCGACGAGAGCGCCAACGGCTTCCGGCTGCGCCGCAAGGGGGCGGGCGAGCGCCTCTCGCACCATCAGCTCGTGGGGCTCAAGCCGCAAGGCGCGCGCACGTTCATCCTCTCGGAAGTCCGTTGGCTCACGGTGGGCGTGGACGGAGCGCTCGTCATCGGCGCGCAGGCGCTGCCGGGGCTCGCGCAGGGCGTCGCCGTGCGCCCGGCCTGGGGCGGCACCGGAACCCCCGAACCCTACGTGCAGGCGTTCGTGCTGCCGGCGATGCCCGGTTCGAGCCCGAGCCTCGTGCTGCCCACGGGCTGGTACCAGCAGGGGCGCGACCTCGAGGTCAAGACCGACGAGGACCTGATGGCCGTGCGCCTGGGCGCGCTCCTGCAGCACGGCTTCGACTTCGACCGCGTCGCCTTCGCGCCGCGCGCCGGCTGATCCGCCTCGCGCGCGGAGCCGTCCCGCTGCGACCGCGGCCGCGTTCGCTTATGATCGCGCCGCGCGGCGCGAGACCCCGCGCACGCAGGACGCGCCATCGCAGGACCGGAGCACGCATGCACCACTACCCCAAGGACATCTACACCGAGCCCGAGGACATCGACGTCGATACGCTGCGCAACCTCGGCCCGCTCACCCCGATGGCGGGCGTCTGGAAGGCCGAGCGCGGGCTCGACGTGCACCCGAAGGCGGAAGGCCCGAAGAAGCAGGCCTACGTCGAGCGCTACGAGCTGCAGCCGATCGACCCGCAGGCGAACGGCCCGCAGCTCTTCTACGGCCTGCGTTACCACACGCACATCGTGAAGCCCGGCGAGGTGGAGACCTTCCACGACCAGGTGGGCTACTGGCTTTGGGAACCCGCGACGGGCAACGTCATCCTGACGCTCACCATCCCGCGCGCGCAGTGCGCGATGGCGTTCGGCACGGCCGCGCCCGATGCGAAGACCTTCAGGCTCTCGGCGGTACGCGGGAACGTGACCAACGGCATCCTGTCCGGGCCGTTCCTCGAGCATGCGTTCAAGACCGTCTCGTACGACATCACGGTCACCGTCAACGAGGACGGCACCTGGCAGTACGAGCAGGACACCGTGCTCGTCATCCCCGGGCTCGCGGAGCCTTTCCACCACACCGACCGCGCGGTGCTCACGAAGATCGGCGAGCCGACACCGAATCCGTTGGCGGCGGACTGAGGATCCAGGATTCAGGATCGAGAGCTGGATCCTCGATCCTGCTTTCCTCACGCCGCCGCCGCGCTCGGCCGGAAGCGCACGCGGCGCGCCGGGAACACCACCGAGAAGCGGCTGCCGCGTCCGGGCTCGCTCTCGATCTCGAGCGTCGCCTGGTGTCGCGTCAGCACGTGCTTCACGATCGCCAGGCCGAGGCCGGTGCCGCCGGTCTCGCGCGAGCGGCTGCGGTCCACCCGGTAGAAGCGCTCGGTGAGGCGGGGGATGTGCTCCGCCTCGATCCCGATGCCGGTGTCCTCGACGGTGAAGACGCCTTCGGCGCCGCGCCGCCACCAGACGAGCGTGACCCGCCCGCCCTCGGGCGTGTAGCGCACGGCGTTGGAGACGAGGTTGCCGAACGCCGAGCGCAGCTCGGCCTCGTTGCCGACGACGATCGCGGGGGACTCGACGCGCACCTGGATGTCGTGCCGGCCGCCCGAGAGCGCCCGCGCCTCCTCGCCCAGTGCGCCGACGAGCGGGCCGACCTCGACCGGCCCCTCGGAGGCCGGGCCCGAGGTCGATTCGAGCGTCGACAGCGTGAGCAGGTCCTCGATCAGCCGCAGCATCCGCTCGCTCTGGTCGCGCATCAGCGCGAGCGCCCGTCGCCCCTGGGGCGAGCCGGCGGGAACGGTGCCGTCGGCGAGCGTCTCGAGGAACCCGGAGAGCACGGTGAGCGGCGTCTTCAGCTCGTGGGAGACGTTGGCGACGAAGTCGCGCCGCATCGTCTCGAGCTTCTCCCACCGGGTGACGTCGCGCACGAGCAGGAGCTTCTCGTCCTGCCCGTAGGGCACGACCCGGATCGAGAGCACGAGCTCTTCGCCGCGCGCCAGGCGCAGCGTGAGCGGCTCGCCCCATTCGCCGCGCGCGAGGAAGGCGACGAACTCGGGGTTGCGCACGAGGTTCGAGATCGGCTGCCCGCCGTCCTTCTCGAGGTCGATCGCGAACTGCTGCTCGGCGATCGGGTTCGCCCATTCGATCTGGTTCTCCTCGTTCAGGATCACCACGCCGTCGGGCATGGCGCGCGCGGCGGCGCGAAAACGCACGAGGACCGCGGTCAGGCGGTGCTGCTGCTCGCGCGCCTTGCGCGTCTCGCGGTAGAGCGTGGAGAAGACGTAATCCCACACGCCCGACCCCTCCGGGACGGTCGAAGGCGACGGATGGTCGAGCCAGCGCACCAGCGCCGCCAGGTTCGCGAGATGCCGCAGGAGCAGGAGGGCGAGCCCCGCGGCGAGCACGCCGAGCGCCCAGGCCGGACCGGCGAGCGGCCAGGCGACGAGGGCGGCGAACGCCGTGGCGCCAGCGAGGATCGCCGAGCGCATCCAGACGAAGCCGACTCCCTTGGGGCGGGCCACGCGGGGGGTCCAGGGTCTCGATGAGGAGCCCGATTATGTCACGCGTGCCCGGACACCCCCGCCGGCGCGCGGGGCCGGTTCAGACCAGCGCGGCGGCCGAGAGCCGGTAGCCGCTGCCCCGGACGGTCTCGATGAGGCGGTCGAGCTGCGTGGGCTCGAGCGCCTTGCGCAGCCGCCGGATGTGCACATCGACGGTGCGCTCCTCCACGAAGACGTGGTCGCCCCACACGTGGTCGAGCAGCTGGGCGCGGCTGTGCACGCGCTCCGGGTGCGCCATCAGGAAGTGGAGCAGCCGGAACTCCGTGGGCCCGAGCTCGACCGGCGCGCCGCCGGCGCTCACCCGGTGGGTCGCGGGATCCAGACGCAGGCCGCCGATCTCGATCGGCTCGTCGGTGAGCTGGGGCGCGCGGCGGCGCAGCACCGCCTTGATCCGGGCGAGGAGCTCGCGCGGGGAGAAGGGCTTGGTAACGTAGTCGTCGGCGCCCGCCTCGAGGCCCGCGACCTTGTCCTGCTCCTGGCCCCGCGCGGTGAGCATGATGATCGGCACCTGCTTCGTGCGCTCGTCCTGGCGCAGGCTGCGCGCGAACGCCGCCCCCGACTGGCCGGGAAGCATCCAGTCGAGGAGGATCAGGTCCGGCAGCGCGTGCCGGACGAGGGACGCGGCCTGTTCGGCGTCCCGGGCGCGCAGGACGTGGTGCCCCGCGTGCTCCAGGTTGACGGCCAGGAGCTCCTGGATCGCGGGCTCGTCTTCGACGACGAGGATGTTGGCGGCCATGACGGAACCGTTACGTTTCGATGACAACGCCGGATTCTAGGCGCTCCGGATGACGTTTTTGTTACGGAACCCGGCCGGCGCGGCGCGGTCGGCTATCATGTTCTTCCCATTGGAGTTCCGTCATGCCAGGCCTCGACCGCAACAGCCCCGTCCCCACCGAGATCAAGGTCCATCAGAAGTCCCGAGTCATGGAGATCGGCTACTCCGACGGTGCCCGTTTCGAGCTCCCGTTCGAGCTCCTCCGTGTCTACTCGCCCAGCGCCGAGGTGCGCGGGCACGGCCCGGGGCAGGAGGTCCTGCAGACCGGCAAGCGCGACGTGGGCATCGTCGCCGTCGAGCCGGTGGGCTCCTACGCGATCCAGCCGACCTTCACCGACGGCCACGACACCGGGATCTACTCGTGGGATTACCTCTACGAGCTCGGGGCGAACCGCGACGCCCTCTGGAACGATTACCTCGCCCGCCTCGAGGCGGCCGGCGCGAGCCGTGACGTGGACACGACCGCCCGGCCCGCGTCGAAGGGCGGGGGCTGCGGAACGCGCTGAAGCCCCGCGCATGACCCGCGAGACGCACTTCGGGTTCGAAGCCGTCCCCGAGGAGGAGAAAGCCCGCCGCGTGGCGGGCGTCTTCTCGTCGGTCGCGTCGCGGTACGACCTGATGAACGACCTCATGTCGGCGGGCCTGCACCGCGCCTGGAAGGCGTTCACCGTGGCGAAGAGCGGCGTGCGCGAAGGCCACCGGGTGCTCGACGTCGCCGGCGGCAGCGGCGACCTCGCGCGCGCGTTCGCGCGCCGCGTCGGCCCTTCGGGGCAGGTCGTGCTGACCGACATCAACGCGGCGATGCTCGCCGTGGGCCGCGACCGGCTGCTCGACGAGGGCCTGCCGGTGCCGGCGGTGCAGTGCGACGGCGAGAGGCTCCCGTTCCGCTCCGACCGGTTCGACGTGGTCACGGTGGCCTTCGGGCTGCGCAACATGACCCACAAGGACGCGGCGCTCGCCGAGATGCGCCGGGTGCTCGCCCCCGGCGGGCGGCTCCTCGTCCTCGAGTTCTCGAAGGTCTGGAAGCCCCTCGAGAAGCCCTACGACTGGTATTCGTTCAACGTGCTCCCCTGGCTCGGCCGCCGGGTCGCCGGCGACGAGGCGAGCTACCGCTACCTCGCCGAGTCGATCCGCATGCATCCCGACCAGGAGACGTTGAAGACGATGATGGAACACGCCGGGCTCGAGCGGGTCGAATGGTTCAACCTGTCGGCGGGAGTGGCAGCCCTGCACGTCGGGTACAAGTTCTGACCGGCCTTTGCGGAGCGAGGAGGCTCGCATGAAAGCAACACGATGGATTCTCACTGTCGCCGGCGTCCTGCTCGGCGCGGCGATCGGCATCGAGGACGCGGAAGCGGCGAAGCGCCTCGGCGGCGGCAAGAGCTTCGGCTCGCAGCGCGAGTCGGTGACGCAGCGGCAGGCGCAGCCCCCGGCGCGCGACGCGCAGGCGGCGCAGGCGCCGGCCGCGGCACCGCAGGCGGCACAGCCAGCGGCCGGCATGGGCCGATGGGTCGCCCCGCTCGCGGGCCTCGCCGCGGGGCTGGGGCTCGCCTACCTCTTCGGCGACCAGATGGGGACGCTCCTCACGGCGCTCCTCCTCGGCCTGGCGATCGCATTCGTCGCCGCGCTGCTCTTGCGCGCCCTCCAGCGGCGGGCGCCCCAGCCCGCGATGCAGGGCGCGGGCGTCTCGCGCTACGGCGCGGTGGGCAGCGAGACCGTCGCGGCGCCGCCGCCTTCGCAGACGACCCCGTCCGGCCCCGTGCCCGACTACCGCGCGCAATTCACGCGGCGCATCCCGGAAGGCTTCGACGTCGAGGGGTTCCTGCGCCAGGCGAAGCGGAGCTTCATCGAGCTGCAGGCGGCGAACGACCGCGGCGACATGGCGGCGATCCGCGAGCTCGCGACCGACGAGGTGGCCGACGCGATCGCCGCCGAGATCGCCGCGCGCGGCGACGCGCGCCAGCGGATCGACATCGTGACGCTGAACGCCGATCTCCTCGAGCTCGTCACCGAGTCGGGCCTGCACTGGGCGAGCATCCGCTTCTCCGGTATGCTCCGCGAAGAGGACGGCGGCGTTCCGGAGCCCTTCACGGAGATCTGGAACCTGCAAAAGCCGGTCTCGGGCGGGTCGGGCTGGCTGCTCGCGGGGATCCAGCAAGTCTCCTAGCGGCTGCCTGCCGCTTGCGCCAGGGCCGCCCTCGGGCGGCCTTTCTCTTTGCAGCGCGCGGATGCTCCCCAACCCCGTCATCGCCGCGATCAACCACCTCCTCGAGCGCGAGGACTGGGCACGCGAGCGGCTCACGCCCTTCGCCGGGCGCACGGTCGAGTTCCGGCTGCCGCCGCTCCCGGACCTGCGGCTCGCCGTCCTCGACGGCGGGCTCGTCGGGGGCGCGGACTCGGCGCTCCCGCCCGATCTGGTCGTGCGCATCCCGCCGGCGTCCGTGCCCGGCATCCTCGCCCGCGACGAAGCGGCGCTGCGCGAGGTCGCGATCGAGGGCGACACCGAGCTCGCGCGCGCGGTCCAGTTCCTGTTCCGGCACCTGCGCTGGGACGCCGAGGAAGATCTCGCCCGCGTCGTGGGCGATGTGCCCGCGCACCGCGTCGCCGAGGCCGGACGCGCGTTCGCGGCCTGGAACCGCGAGGCGGCGGAACGCCTCGGGCGCAACTTCGCCGAGTACTTCACCGAGGAAGCGGGGCTCCTCGCGCGGCCCGCCGAGGTGAGCCGCTTCGGCGCCGAAGTGGATGCGCTGCGCGACGACGTGGAGCGGCTCGAGAAGCGCATCGCCCGCCTCCTCGTGCGCGGCCGCTAGCGAAGTTGCCGCAAGCGGTGCCACACCCCCTCCTGGCCTCCCGGATCCGGTGACACCGAACGCGCGCGCGGCCGCGGGGGAGCTTGCCGCGAGGAACCTCGTCGTCGTCCCGGCGTTGCGCGTCACGCTGCCGGAGCCGCCGCGGCTGGCGGCCCTGCGCGAATCTGTGTAGATTCCTGCCGCCCCGCCGCGCCACCCCGGACGCGGCGGTCCCGCCCTACCGATGAACCTCCATCCCCGCTCCGCGCGCACGCCGGGAGCCGGCCTCGACGGACGCGCCCGATGACGCGGTTCGCGCGGCTCGCCCGCATCGCCTGGGTCAGCTGGCGCTTCGGCCTCTACGAGTTCGCGGCGGCGGCCGACCCGACCGGGCGCATCGCGCGCTGGACCGAACGGCTCCTCGGCTGGCGGCGTTTTCCCGCCCCGCGCGCGGTGCGCCTGCGCGAGGCGCTCGAGGCGCTCGGCCCGATCTTCGTCAAGTTCGGGCAGATCCTCTCGACGCGCCGCGACCTGCTCCCCGCGGACCTCGCCGACGAGCTCGCCAAGCTCCAGGACCAGGTGCCGCCGTTCGCCTCCGGGCTCGCGATCGCGGAGATCGAGCGCGCGCTCGGCAAGCCGCTCGCCGCGCTCTTCGCGAGCTTCGAGGCGAAGCCCGCGGCGAGCGCCTCGGTGGCGCAGGTGCACCTCGCGGTGCTGCCCGACGGCCGCGAGGCCGCGGTCAAGATCCTGCGCCCCAACATGCGCCCGGTGATCGCCCGCGACCTCGCGCTGCTCGACACCGCCGCGGGGCTCGTCGAGCGCCTCTGGCCCGACGGCCGGCGCCTGCACCCGCGCGAGGTGGTCGCCGAGTTCGCCAAACACCTCGACGACGAGCTCGACCTCATGCGCGAGGCGGCGAACTGCTCGCAGCTGCGGCGCAACTTCCTGCACTCGCCGCTGCTCGCCGTGCCCGAGGTCTATTGGGACTGGTGCGCCGAGACGGTGATGACCATGGAGCGCATGCACGGTATCCCGGTGAGCCAGGTCGAGCGGCTGCGCGAGGCGGGCCTCGACATCCCGAAACTCTCGCGCGCGGGCGTCGAGATCTTCTTCACGCAGGTCTTCCGGGACGCGTTCTTCCACGCCGACATGCACCCCGGGAACATCCTGGTCGCCGCCGACGGGCGCTACATCGCGCTCGACTTCGGCATCATGGGCTCGCTCTCCGACGAGGACCGGCGCTTCCTCGCCGCCATCTTCCTCGGCTTCTTCCAGCGCGACTACAAGCGCGTGGCGCAGGCGCACCTCGACGCGGGCTGGGTGCCGCCGGGCACGCGGGTGGACGAGTTCGAGGCCGCGATCCGCACTGTCTGCGAGCCGATGTTCGACCGCCCGTTCGCGGAGCTCTCCTTCGGCCAGGTGCTGCTGCGGCTGTTCGCCATCGCGCGGCGCTTCGACTACGAGGTGCAGCCGCAGCTCGTCATGCTGCAGAAGACGCTGCTCAACATCGAGGGCCTGGGCCGCCAGCTCGACCCGCAGCTCGACCTGTGGAAGACCGCGAAGCCGTTCCTCGAGCGCTGGATGCGGGGCGAGGTCGGCTGGCCCGCCTTCGAGCGGGCGATGCGCGAGGAAGCGCCGCAGTGGGCGCGGCTCGTGCCGCAGCTGCCGCGGCTCCTGCACGCGCGGCTCGCCGCCGCGCCGCGCGCCGCGGCGCTCGCCGCCGAGGTCGAGCGGCTCGCCGCGGCGCAGGCGCGGCAGAAGCGCTGGCTCTGCGCGTTGGGCGCCGCGCTCGCCGCGCTCGCGCTCTGGCAGTTCCTCGCCTGAGGGACGCCGGCCGCAGCCGTTACAATCGCCGCGACCGGGAACCGCCCGCCGCATGACCAACTCCGCCACGCTCCTCTGGTTCGTCGCCGGCTACATCGTCGTGTCGATCGCCGTCGGCGTCGTCGCGGGTCTCCGGGTGCACAACACCAAGGACTTCGTGGTCGCCGGCCGGACGCTCCCCTTCTACGTGGTGACGGCGACCGTGTTCGCGACCTGGTTCGGCTCGGAGACGGTGCTCGGCATCCCGGCGAAGTTCATCGAGGGCGGCCTGGGCGCGGTCGTCGAGGACCCGTTCGGCTCGTCGATGTGCCTCGTGCTCGTCGGGCTGTTCTTCGCGGCGAAGCTCTACCGGATGGATCTGCTCACCATCGGCGACTTCTACCGCAGCCGCTACAACCCGACGGTCGAGCTGCTCACGAGCCTCGCCATCGTCGCTTCCTACCTCGGCTGGGTGAGCGCGCAGATCGTCGCCCTCGGGCTCGTGTTCAACGTCCTCTCCGGCGGGGCGGTCTCGATGAGCGCCGGGATCCTCATCGGCGCCGCGGTGGTCGTCTTCTACACGCTCTGGGGCGGGATGTTCTCGGTGGCGTGGACCAACTTCGTGCAGATGGTGGTGATCGTCGTCGGCATCCTCTACATCGCGTGGCTGATCGGCGACAAGGCCGGCGGCGTCGCGAACGTGGTCGCGCACGCGCGCGCGGCGGGCAAGCTCCACTTCTTCCCCGAGCCGAGCGCGCGCGACGTGCTCTGGTTCATCGGCGCCGCGGTCACGCTGATGTTCGGCTCGATCCCGCAGCAGGACGTCTTCCAGCGCGTCACGTCCTCCCGCACCGTGACGATCGCGGTGTGGGGCTCGGTCGTGGGCGGCGTGGCCTATTTCTTCTTCGCCTTCGTGCCGATCTTCCTCGGCTACTCCGCGCACCTGATCGCGCCGGAGCTCGTCGCCGCGCACCTCGAGCGCGACCCGCAGCACATCCTGCCGGAGCTGATCCTCGCCCACACGCCGCTTGCCGCGCAGGTGCTCTTCTTCGGGGCGCTGCTCTCGGCGATCATGTCCACCGCGAGCGGCACGCTGCTCGCGCCCTCGGTCACGTTCACCGAGAACGTGCTCAAGCGCTTCCTGCGGCGCGACCTGTCCGACCGCGAGTTCCTCTGGACGATGCGGCTCGTCGTGGCCGGCTTCGCCACGCTGGTGACGGTGTTCGCGCTCAACTCGGAGGCGAGCATCTACGAGATGGTCGGCGACGCCTACAAGATCACGCTGGTCTCCGCCTTCGTGCCGCTGGTGGCGGGGCTCTACTGGAAGCGGGCGACCGCCACCGGGGCGCTGCTCGCGCTCGTCTTCGGGCTCGGCACCTGGCTCGCCCTCGAGTGGACGAACCCGGAAGGGCTCGTCCCGCCGCAGCTTGCCGGGCTCGTGGCGGCGGCGGTGTGGATGGTGATCGGCTCGCTCGCCACGCGCGGCCGCGTCCACGGCGGCGCCCGGGCGGGCGGGTAGCGTCCGCGCCCGCATGATGCGGGAGGCCGGCGAGCTCGCTCGGGCCCGGGGCCCGCGATGACCCCGCTCGCCTGGTCGGTCGTCGCCTACCTCGCGGTTTCGGTCGCAGTCGGGCTGTACGCCGCGCGCCGCGTGCACGGCGCGCGCGACTACGCCGTCGCGGGCCGCGCCCTGCCGCTGCCGGTCGTCGTGGCCACCGTGTTCGCCACCTGGTTCGGCGCCGAGACGGTGCTCGGCGTCTCGGCGACCTTCGTGAAGCACGGGCTCGGCGCGCTCGCCGGCGACCCCTTCGGCGCCTCCATCGCCCTGCTGCTCGTGGCGCTCCTCTTCGCCGCGCGCCTCTATCGCCTCAACCTCGTCACCATCGGCGACTACTTCCGCGGCCGCTACGACCGCCGCGCCGAGGTCGGGCTCACGGTAGCCATCGTCACCGGCTACCTCGGCTGGACCGCCGCGCAGTTCGCCGCGCTCGGGCTCGTCTTCCACGTCGTGTCCGACGGCGCGATCCCGGTCCCGGCCGGCATGGCGCTCGGCGCGCTCGTCGTGCTCGTCTATACGCTCGCAGGCGGCATGTGGTCGGTGGCGCTCACCGACTTCGTCCAGATGATCGTGATCGTCGCCGGGATGCTCTTCATCGCCTGGACCGCCGCCGCCCTCGCCGGCGGCTTCGACGTCGTCGTCGCCCGCGCGATGGCCTCGGGCAAGCTCGCGGTCGGCGCCCCGGCGAGCGCGCGCGAGGCACTCGCCGTGCTCGCCGCCATGGCGCCGCTCGCGCTCGGCTCGATCCCGCAGCAGGACACCTGGCAGCGGATCGTGTCGGCTAAGGACGAGCGCACCGCGGTGCGCGGCGCGGCCGCCGGCGGCATCCTCTACTTCGCGCTCGCGCTCGTGCCGATGTTCATCGCCTACGCGGCGCTCGTGATCGACCCGCAGGCGACGGCGCGCCACCTCGAGGCCGATCCGCAGCTGGTGCTGCCGCGGCTCGTGCTCGACCACATGCCGCTTGCGGCGCAGATCGTCTTCTTCGGCGCGCTGCTCTCCGCCATCATGAGCTCGGCGAGCGGCGCGCTGCTCGCCCCGTCGGTCGCGTTCACCGAGAACGTGATCCGCCCGTTCGCGCGCCGCATGGGCGACCGGCAGCTCCTCTGGGCGACGCGCGCCACGGTCGCCGGGTTCGCGATGCTGGTGCTCGCCATCGCGCTCGCGAGCGACGCGACGATCTACGAGATGGTGGAGCAGGCCTACAAGGTGACGCTGGTCGCGGCTTTCGTGCCGCTCGTCGCCGGGCTCTACTGGCGGCGGGCGACCGCCCGTGGCGCCGTCGCCGCCGGCGCCGCCGGCACGCTCGTCTGGATCGCGTGCGAGGTGCTCGCGCCCGAAGCGGCTCTGCCGCCGGTGCTCGCCGGCCTCGCCGCGTCGGCGGCCGGCATGGTGCTCGGGTCGCTCTCGCAGCGTGCGCGCGGGCACCGCGGGTGAGCGGCCGGGCCGACGCCGCGCTTGCAACGGCCACACGCGTGCGTTCCAATGCGCCGATGAAGACGAAGCTCGAAGCCGTCCGCGCCGACATCACGAAGCTCGCCGTCGACGCGATCGTCAACGCCGCGAACACGACGCTCCTCGGCGGCGGCGGGGTGGACGGCGCGATCCACCGCGCCGCGGGCCCCGAGCTCCTCGCCGAGTGCCGCACGCTCGGCGGCTGCGCGACCGGAGACGCGAAGATCACGCGCGGCTACCGGCTGCCCGCGAAGTTCGTGATCCACACCGTGGGCCCGGTCTGGCACGGCGGCGAGCGCGGCGAGCCCGAGCGCCTCGCCTCGTGCTACCGCAGGAGCCTCGAGCTGGGACTCGCGCACGGGGTGAAGACGATCGCCTTCCCCGCGGTGAGCTGCGGCGCCTACGGCTATCCGCTCGCGCAGGCCGCGCGCATCGCGGTCGGCGAGTGCGCGTCGTTCGCGGCGGCGCACCCGGGGATCGAGCGCATCGTCTTCGCGCTCTTCGGCGAGGACGCGCTCGCTGCCTACGAGGCGGAGCTCGCACGGCTCGCCGCGGAACGTGGCGGCGCGGCCCGCCCGGACTAGAATCCCGGCTTCGGCGCGCTGCCGGGGAAGGAGAGACTGCCATGCCTAGCGAAGAGACCCCGGCCGAAGGCCCGCGCCGGGGCGCGATCGACCGCCGGCGTTTCCTCGCGCTCGGCGCGGGTGCGCTCGCCGCCGGGCTCGCCGGATGCCAGAGCGGCCCGCCGGTCGTCGCCGAGACCGTGACCGAGCCGCTCGCGGCGCCGCGCGCGGGCGACACCTGGCGCTACCGCTACGTGAGCGGCTGGCCGCAGATCCCCTCGCGCGACTTCAGCGTGACCGTCACGCAGACGGCGCCGAACGGCATCGTCGATTCGCTCTCGGCGGCCGGCTTCGCGGCACAGACGCAGCTCTGGACCGGAACGCTCGCGTTCGTGCCGCGCCCGCTCGGCGGCTTCGCGGTGACCGAGTTCTCGCCCTACATCATGGCGTTCGTGCGCCTCGCGACCGGGCAGGTCTGGTACAACATCCCGCTGCCCTCGGGCGCCGCGCCGCTCACGCCCTGGAGCGCCGAGGCGCGCGTGCGCGGCCTCGACGCGGTGACGGTGCCCGCGGGGACGTTCGACGCCGTGCGCGTGGACCTGAACGGGTTCCGGCGCGGCCCCGGCGTCGCGCCGAGCGCCGACACGGCGCAGCTCTCCGCGACCGCGTGGTATGCGCCCGCGGTGAGGCGCGTCGTGCGGTTCCGGCACCAGACCTGGACGCTCACGATGCTGCCGATCGACAACGACGGCTACGAGCTCCTGGAGTACAAGCCGGCTTGACCGCCGCGCCGTCGCCTCGCCGGGGCGGCCCTCCGCCGGCACGCTGACGCGATGCCCGGCACGCAGCGCCCGTCCCGCCTCGCGCGCTACTCGTTCTTTGCGTACGCGGCCCTGGTCGCCTACGCGAGCCTCTTTCCCTTCTCCGGGTGGCGCGACCCGGGCGTCGGCGCGTTCGCGTACCTCGCGGCGCCCCTGCCGCGCTACGTCACCGCGTTCGACCTCGTCGTCAATTTCCTCGCTTACTTCCCGCTCGGCTTCCTGGCGGCGCTCGCCGCCTATCCGCGGCTGCGCGGCTGGCGTGGCGCGGCCGCGGGCGCGCTGGTCGCCTTCCTCGCCTCGGCCGGACTCGAAGCGCTGCAGAGCTACCTTCCCGCGCGCATCCCCTCGAACCTCGACCTCGCGACGAACGCGTTCGGCGGGATCGCCGGCGCGCTCGCCGGCGCGCTCGCCGCCGAGTCGCGCGCGCGCGAGGGCACGTGGCGGACGCTGCGCGAGCGGCTCTTCCGCGAGGGCCGCGCCACCGACCTCGGCCTCGTGCTGCTCATCCTGTGGCTGCTCGCGCAGCTCGACCCGGAGACGCTCCTCTTCGGGGTCGGGGACGTGCGCGGGCACTTCGCCGAGCCCACGACCGCACACTATCCGCCGTCGTTCTTCGTGCGCGTCGAGGCCGCCGTGACCGCCGCGAACCTCGCCGGCGCCGCGATCCTCGCCGGCCTGCTACTCGCGGCGCGAGCGGGCGTCTGGCGCGTCGTGCTCGGCCTCGTCGCGGCGGCGCTCGCGGTGCGCTCGGCGGCGTTCGCGGCACTCTTCAGCGCGCAGCAGATGTTCGCCTGGGCGACGCCCGGGGCCGGCGTCGGCATCCTCGCGGGGCTCGGGGTCGCGGCGGCGGGGCTCGCGTTGCCGCGGCGCGCCGCGCTGGCGCTCGCCGCGCTGCTCCTCGTCGGCGCGGCGGCGCTCGTCAACTGGGCGCCGCAGAACCCCTACGTCGAGTATTCACTCGCGGTGTGGGAGAAGGGCCACTTCCTCAACTTCCACGGCCTCACGCGCTTCGTTTCGGCGTTCTGGCCGTTCGCGGCGGTGGCCTGGCTCGCGCTCGCCGCGCGCGAGCGCGAGGCCGGGTGAGCGCGGCGCACCGCTCAGGTGCCGACGATCGCCCAGGTGCCGTCGGGCTTCCTGCACACCTCGAGCGTGCTCGTGTTCTTGAGGCCGTTGTAGGCGTAGTTGGCGATCTTCAGGTGACGGCAGGCCCTGCCCTCGAGCTTGCGCTTCGAGTCGGTGACGGTGAGCTCGCCGCCGTTGCCCGACGCCGCGTTCTTCCACTTCTTCTGCTCGCCACTCCTGCCCTTGTCGAGCAGCGTCCGCACCGCCTCCTCGAAGAGCTTGCGGTCCTCGGCGTTGAAGTAGGTGGCGGGCGAGTCGTACATGAACCCGAGGTTCTGCGCGGCCGCGGTACCGATCCAGCAGGCGGCAGAGAGGGCGCCGAGGAGCATCGCGGCCTTGCCGAGCTTCATTTCCATGCCTCCCGATGTGCTCGCGCGATTCTACGCCGGAGGCGCAGCGCCCGCGTGCTATAGTCGCCGCGCACCTTCCCCGGGACGCGAGATCCTCCGCCCGCCGCCTGCGCCAGATGTCCCGCGCGACCCTCACCGAGCACGACGTCTACCTCTTCCGCGAGGGCAGCCACGCGCGGCTCTACGAGCGGCTCGGCTGCCACCTCTGCGAGGAGGGCGGCGTGGCCGGCGCGCGGTTCGCCGTGTGGGCGCCGAACGCGGCCAGCGTGTCCGTCGTCGGCGACTGGAACGGCTGGAACCCGGTGGCGAACCCGCTCGCTCCGCGCCACGACAGCTCCGGCATCTGGGAGGGCTTCGCGGCGGGCGTCGCGCAGGGCCACGCCTACAAGTACCGCATCGTCTCGCACCACAACGGGCACGTCGGCGAGAAGGCCGACCCGTTCGCGTTCTGCGCCGAGGCGCCGCCGGCGACCGCTTCGCGCGCGTGGCGCCTCGACTACGAGTGGGGCGACGGCGAGTGGATGGCCGCCCGCCGCGCGAAGAACGCGCTCGACGCGCCGATCTCGGTCTACGAGGTGCACCTCGGCTCGTGGCGGCGCGGCGAGGGCGGGCGCTGGCTCGGCTACCGCGAGCTCGCCACCGAGCTCGCCGACTACGTCGCGCGGATGGGCTTCACCCACGTCGAGCTCCTGCCGGTGACGGAGCACCCGTTCTACGGCTCCTGGGGCTACCAGACGACCGGCTACTTCGCGCCGACCGCGCGCTACGGCACGCCGCAGGACTTCATGTACCTCGTGGACACGCTGCACCGGCGCGGCATCGGCGTGATCCTCGACTGGGTGCCCTCGCACTTCCCGAACGACGCGCACGGGCTGCACTACTTCGACGGCACCTTCCTCTACGAGCACGCCGACCCGAAGAAGGGCTTCCACCCGGAGTGGAGCTCCTACATCTTCAACTACGACCGGCACGAGGTGCGCGCGTTCCTCATGTCCTCGGCGCTCTTCTGGCTCGACAAGTACCACGTCGACGGGCTGCGCGTGGACGCCGTCGCCTCCATGCTCTACCTCGACTACGGGCGCAAGGAAGGCGAGTGGATCCCGAACGTCCACGGCGGGCGGGAGAACCTCGGCGCGATCCACTTCCTGCGCTCGCTCAACGAGGCGGTCTACCGCGACCACCCCGACGTGCAGACGATCGCGGAGGAGTCGACGGCGTGGCCGATGGTCTCGCGCCCGGCCTGGCTCGGCGGCCTCGGCTTCGGCCTCAAGTGGAACATGGGCTGGATGCACGACACGCTCGACTACATGGCCGAGGATCCGGTGTTCCGCAAGTACCACCACGACCGCCTGACGTTCTCGATCTGGTACGCGTTCTTCGAGAACTTCGTGCTACCGCTCTCGCACGACGAAGTGGTGCACGGCAAAGGGTCGCTCGTCGGCCGGATGCCCGGCGCCACCCGGCAGCAGTTCGCCAACCTGCGGCTCCTGCTCGGCTACATGTGGGCGCACCCGGGCAAGAAGCTCCTCTTCATGGGCGGGGAGTTCGGGCAGCGGCGCGAGTGGGCGCACGAGGAGGCGCTCGAATGGTGGGTGCTCGGCTTCCCCGAGCACGCCGGCGCGCAGCGCTGGGTCGCCGACCTGAACCGCGTCTACCGCGAGCACGCCGCGCTGCACGCGAACGACTTCGAGTCCGCGGGCTTCGAGTGGGTCGACTGCCACGACGCCGACGCGAGCGTCATCACCTTCCTGCGCCGCGGCCGCCACGGCGAGACGATGCTCGTCGCCTGCAACTTCACGCCGGTGCCGCGCGATGGCTACGTCGTCGGCGTCCCGCGGGGCGGCTTCTGGCGGGAGATCCTCAACAGCGACGCGACCGCCTACGGCGGCAGCGGCCGGGGCAACCTCGGCGGCTGCCACGCGCGCGACATCCCCTCGCACGGACGGCCGCACTCGCTCGCGCTCGCCCTGCCGCCGCTCGCGGCGGTGTTCCTCGCGCCGGAGTGAGCGCGTGATCGGCGAGGACGCGCTGCGCCGGCTCGCCGAACGCGCCGGGATCGGTCGCGGCTACCACGACATCTGGGGCGCCTACCACGAGACCGACGCGCCGACCGCGGCGCGGCTGCTCGCGGCGATGGATCTCGTGCGCTCGGCGGAGGACGCTCCCGCCGCGCTCGCCCGCCTGGAGGACGCGCCGTTCGCCGCGGCCCTCCCGCCGGTAGCGGTGTTCGACGTCGCCGCAGCGCCCTACGCATTCGCGATCGCGGTGCGCGCCGAGGACGCTGCGCGCGAGCACCGCTGGACGCTCGAGCTCGCGACCGGCGAGCGTTGGGACGCCCCGCTCGTGCCCGCGGCGCTGGAGCGCGAGGCCGAGCGCGTCGTCGCGGGCGTCGCGCGCCAGCGCTACCGCTTCCTGTGGCGGGACCGCCTGCCCGTGGGCGAGCACCGCTTCACGCTCTTCGCACCCGACGGCGCGCTGGCGGCGTCCATGCCGCTCGTGATCGCGCCCTCGCGCTGCCACCAGCCGCCGCGGCTCGCGCAGGGCGGCCGGGCGTGGGGCCTCTCGGTGCAGCTCTACGCGGTGCGCTCGCGGCGCAACTGGGGCATCGGCGACTTCACCGACCTCGCCGGCATCGTCGAAACCGCCGCGGCGCTCGGCGCCGACGCGGTGGGCCTCAACCCGCTGCACGCGCTCTTCCCCGACGAGCCCGAGCGCGCGAGCCCGTACAGCCCGTCGAGCCGGCTCTTCCTCGACGTGCTCTACCTCGACGTCGAGGCGCTGCCGGAATTCGCGGAGTGCGAGGAGGCGCGCGAGCTCGTGCACGGCGAGACGTTCCAGACGCGGCTTGCCGCGCTGCGCCGCGCGGAGCTCGTCAACTATCCCGGCGTCGCGCGCGCGAAGCTCGACGTGCTGGCCAGGCTCCACGCGCACTTCCGCGAGCGCCACCTCGCGCGCGGCAGCGCCCACGCCGGCGCGTTCGCCGCCTACGTCGCGGACCGCGGCGAGGCGCTCGTGCGCTTCGCGCTGTTCCACGCCATCGACGCGCACTTCCGCGCGGGCTCGCCCGCGGCGCACGGTCCCGCGGCCTGGCCCGACGACTACCGCGACCCGGAGAGCGGCGCGGTGGAAGCGTTCGCACGGCAGCACGACGCCGAGATCGACTTCCAGCGCTGGCTGCAGTGGCATTGCGAGCGGCAGCTCGCGGCGGCGGCGCGCCGCGCGCGCGAGGTCGGCATGGCGGTCGGGCTCTACCTCGACCTCGCGGTGAGCGTCGCGCCCGACGGCGCCGACGCCTGGCGCTGGCGCGATGCGCTCGCGACCGGCGTCGGAGTCGGCGCGCCGCCGGACGACTTCAATCCCAGGGGCCAGAACTGGGGGCTGCCGCCCTTCGACCCGTTCCGCCTGCGCGAAGAGGCCTACCGGCCGTTCCGCGAGACGCTGGCGGCGAACATGCGCCATGCCGGCGCGCTGCGCATCGACCACGTGATGTCGCTGATGCGCCTCTACTGGGTGCCCGAGGGCGCGAGCCCGGCCGACGGCGCCTACGTCCACTACCCGCTCGCGGACCTCGCGAGCCTCGTCGCGTTCGAGAGCGCGGCGGCCGGGTGCCTCGTGATCGGCGAGGACCTCGGCACCGTGCCCGACGAGGTGCGCGCCGCGCTCGCGCGGCTCGCGATCCTCTCCTACCGGCTGCTCTACTTCGAGCAGGACGACGAGGGCCGCTTCAAGCCGCCGTCGGCCTACCCCGCCGAAGCGCTCGTCGCGGCGAGCACGCACGACCTGCCGACCCTCGCCGGATGGTGGACGGCGCACGATCTCGCGCTCCGCGACCGGCTGCGCCTCTTTCCCACCGAGGAGCTGCGCGCGCGGCAGATCGCCGCCCGGCCGCGCGAGCGGATCGAATTGCTCGCCGCGCTCGCGCGCGAGGGGCTGCTCCCCGAAGGCATCGAGGCCGACCCGGCGCGCGTGCCGCCGATGACCCCGGCGCTCGCCGCGGCGATCGAGGTGTTCCTCGCGCGCACGCCGGCGAAGCTCCTCATGGTGCAGCCCGAGGACGTCTTCGGCGCGCGCGAGCAGGCGAACCTGCCCGGCACCACGCACGAGCACCCGAACTGGTGCCGCAAGCTCGAGGTGCCCCTCGAGCAGTGGCGCTCGCATCCGGCGCTCGCTGCGCTCGCCGAGCGCCTCTTCGACGAGCGCGGCGCGGCCGCGGCCCGCGCGGCGTGAAGCCCGCGGCGCCCGCGCCCGCACCGTGCCGATGACAGTCCGCCGCGNCTTCGCGATCGCCGCCGGGATCGCGCTGACGGGCATCATTGCGGCGCTCGTCGTCGGCGTGCCCGTCAACGCCGCGCCCTGGCGCGACGCCATCGCCCGGGCGGCGTCGGCGGCGCTCGGCCGCCCGGTCGCGCTCGCAGGCCCGCTCGAGCTCAGGCTCTCGGCCGTGCCGGCGCTGCGCATCGCGGGCCTCACGATCGCGAATCCGCCGGGATTCGCGTCGGCCGAGTTCGCGAGCCTCGGCGACGCGCGCATCGAGCTCGCGCTCGCGCCGCTCCTTTCCGGCACGCTGCGCTTTCGCGCTCTCGAGGCGCGCGACGGCCGGCTTCGGCTCGAGCGCGCGAGCGACGGCCGCGGCAACTGGCGCTTCGCCGGGCAGGCCGCGGGCGGGCAGGACGAGGCGAGCACGGGGGGCGCGCCGGCGATGCGCTTCGAGATCGGGCGGATCGACCTCCGCAACCTCGCCCTCGAATACTTCGATGCGCGCACCGGCGCGACGCGCTATTTCGACCTCGAGCGCCTCGCCGGGACCGCCCCGCGCGACGCCGCGTTCTCGCTCAACCTGCGCGGACGGGTGGAGAAGTCGTTCCCCTATGACCTCACCGTAACCGGCGACCCCGCGGGACGGCTCTACGGCGGCGAGCCCTGGCCGTTCACGCTCGACTTCGCTTTCCTCGGCACGCGCCTGCACGCGTCGGGCAGCATCGATCCACAGCGCGGCGAGACGCGCGCGCTCTTCGGCCTCGGTACCGAGGACCTCGCCGAGGTCGAACGCTTCCTGCAGGCGAGGCTGCCGAAGTTCGGCGTGGCCGCGCTCTCGGGCGATCTCACCGCGCGCGGCGGGACGGCCGAGGTGACGAACCTTCGCGGCGTGCTCGGCGAGTCGCAGCTCGCCGGCCATCTCGCGTTTTCGACGCGCGACGGGCGCGCGGCGGTCCGCGGCGGGCTCGAGGCCGCGACGCTCGACGTGCGGCCCTTCCTCGCCGCCGACGCCGCCAGCGCGCGCACCCCGCTCACGTACGCCGACATCGCGGGCCGGCCGCTCGACCTCGGCGCGCTCTCGGCCGCCGATGTCGCGCTCGATCTCGCGGTCGGCAGCGTCGCCGGCGTGCCGTTCGACGTGCGCGACGCGCGCCTCGCGCTCAAGGTCGAGCGTGGCGCCGTCACGGCGCCGATCGCGGTCACCCTCGCCGGCGTGCAGCTCGAGGGCGCGCTCGCGGCCGACGCTGCGGCGAGCGTGCCCGCGGTGTCGCTCGCGCTGTGGACGGGCGCCTCGCCGCTCGGCGGGCTCGCGACCGCGCTCACGGGCCTTCCCGGCGTCGAGGGCTCGCTCGCACGTTTCAGCCTCGCTGCAGGCGGCCGGGGTGGGACCATCGGCGCGCTCGTGCAGAGCCTCGACTTCGCGGTGCGGGTCGAGGACGCGCGGCTCTCCTACGGCAACGTCGCGGGCGGCCGGCCGGTCGCGCTCGCGCTCGAGCGCCTCGACGCGGCGCTGCCCGCCGGCGGGCGCTTCGCCGCGAGCGCGCGCGGGCGGCTCCTCGGCGAAGCGTTCACCGCCGAAGCGCGGGGCGGCGATCTCGACGGCCTGCTGCGCAGCGCCGCGTCGCCCATCGAGATGCGCTTTCGCGGCGCGGGCGCCGACGTGCGCGTCGCCGGCCGCATCGCGCGCCCCGGCGCCCAGACCGGCAGCGACCTCACGCTCGAGGCGAGCGCCCCCCGCGCCGGCAGCCTCGCGCGGTGGCTCGGGGTTTCGCCGCAGGCGGCGATGCCCTTCTCGCTTCGCGGCCGCGCGCGGATCGAGTCCGACGAGATCCGCGTCGATGACCTGATCGTCAGGCTCGGGCGCACCGAGCTCGTGGTCAACGCGCACGAGACGGGCATCGGCGCGCAACCCTTCGTCGTCGCCTCCGTGACGAGCCCGCTCATCGACGCCGCCGAGCTCGAGGCGCTCGCCCCGCCGCCGGGCGCGGCCCGCACCGCGCACGCGACGCTCGACATCCCCGTCCTGCCGCGGCGCGTGAGCCTCGCGGAGGCCGACATCGGCCTCGGGCTCGAACGCGTCGCGTTCCGCCGCTTCGCGATCACGGATGCCGGGTTCGCGGCACGCCTGCGCGAGGGACGCATGGCGCCGTCGCCGTGGGTGGCGACCATCGCCGAAGTGCCGTTCACCGGCGACGCGGCGCTCGACCTGCGCGGCGAGCTGCCGCAAGCGGCGCTCACGCTGACGACCGGCGCGGTCGACGTCGGCGCGCTGCTCGCGCGGCTCGGCATCGCGCAGGGCATCGAAGCCTCCGCCGAGGGCTTGCGCGCGGGCGTGACGCTCGTCGGCGCCCGCGTTGGCGAGATCGCCGAGCGTTCCGCGTTCGCGGCGGCGCTCGCGGGCGGACGGCTGCGCATCCCGGGCGCCGGCGGGAAGACGCTCGCCGACATCGCGGTGCGCGAAGCGGCGCTCGCCGCGGCGCCGGGCGAACGGGTCGCGGCGCGCGTGGCCGGAACGCTCGGCGATGCGCCGATCGCGATCGACGCGACGAGCGGCACGCTCGCCGAGCTCGCGCGCGAGGCCGGGCGCGTGCCGTTCGCGGCGCGCGCCGAGGCCGCGGGCGCGACGCTCGCCCTCGACGGCACCGTGCGCCTGCCCCTCGGCAGCGGCGGGGCCGACCTCGTGCTCGAGGTCGCGGGCGAGCGGCTCGATTCGCTCGCGCCGCTCGCGCGCGCCGAGCTGCCGCCCTGGGGCCCGTGGTCGGTCGCCGGGCCGATCCGGATCACGGCGAGCGCCTACGAGACGCCGACGCTCGCGGTGCGCGTCGGCTCGAGCCGCCTGGAAGGCTCCGCCCGCGTCGACGTGTCGGGGGCGCGGCCCCGCATCGACGCGCGCGTCGCGGCGCGCGAGATCCAGCTCGACGACTTCCGCGGCCCGCGCCGCGAGGGCGCCCAGGCCCTCGACGCCGAGGCGCTGCGCGCGAAGGCGAAGGAGGCCGCGGCGCGCGGCGAGTCGCTCGCGAGCGCGGCGGTGCTGCGCCGCTTCGACGCGTTCGCCGACGTGCAGGTGGAGCGCGTGCTCTCCGGCCCGGACCGGCTCGGCGACGGCCGGCTCGTCGCGCAGGTGGACGCGGGGCGGCTCACCCTCGGGCCGGCCATCGTCAACGTGCCCGGCGGGACCCTCACGGCGAGCGTGACCTACGAGCCGGGCGAGCGCGGCGTCGCGGTCGCGGCGGGCGCCTACGCCGACAACTTCGAATACGGCATCCTCGCGCGGCGCGCGCGGCCCGGATCCGACCTCGCGGGCAAGTTCAGCCTGCGCCTCGAGATCGCCTCGCGCGCGCCCTCGCTCGACGCGGTCATGGCGCACGCGAACGGCACGCTGGATCTCGCCGTCTGGCCGCAGCGCCTCGCCGCGGGCGTCTTCGACCTTTGGGCGGTGAACGTGTTCGCCGCGCTCGTGCCCGAGCTCGACCCGGACGCCGCGTCGCGCGTGAACTGCGCGGTGGGGCGGTTCGACATTCGCGACGGGCGGCTCACGCCCGAGGCGATGCTGATCGACACGAGCCGCATGCGCGTCGCCGGCGAGGGCGCCGCCGACTTCCGCGACGAGACGCTCTCGTTCCGCTTCCAGCCGCGCGCGAAGGAGCCGCAGCTCTTCAGCCTCGCGACGCCAGTCGCCGTCACCGGCACGCTCACCGCGCCGAAGATCGGCGCGAGCCCCGGCGACATCGCGGCCACGGCGCTGCGCTTCCTCGGCTCGGCGGTGCTCTTCCCCTTCTACCTCGTGCCGGAGGGCCGGCTGCCGCGCGACGGCGCCGACATCTGCGCCGACCCGCTGCGCGCGACGGAAAAGGCGCGCCGATGATCCGCATCGGGATCGATCTCGGCGGCACCAAGATCGAGGCGGTCGCGCTCGACGCCTCGGCACGCGAGCTCACGCGCCGGCGCGTCGCCACGCCGCGCGACGACTACGACGCCACGCTCGCCGCGATCGCCGGCCTCGTCGCCGCGGTCGAGCGCGACGCGGGCGGGCGGGGCACCGTCGGCATCGGCACCCCGGGCGCGGTCTCCGCGCGCACCGGGCGCATGAAGAACTGCAACTCCACCTGCCTGAACGGCCGGCCGCTGCGGGAGGACCTCGAGTCGATCCTCGGCCGCGAAGTGCGGATCGCCAACGACGCCAACTGCTTCGCGCTCGCCGAGGCGGTGGACGGCGCGGCACGCGGCGCCGGGGTCGTGTTCGGTGCGATCCTCGGCACCGGCGTCGGCGGCGGCATCGTCGTCGGTGGCCGCGTGCTCGCCGGCGCGAACGCGATCGCCGGCGAGTGGGGCCACAACCCGCTGCCGTGGCCGCGCGACGACGAGCGTCCCGGCCCGCGCTGCTACTGCGGCCGCGCCGGGTGCATCGAGACGTTCCTCTCCGGGCCGGGACTCGCGGCCGACCACGAGCGCATCACCGGCGAGCGCCTCTCCGGCGAGGAGATCGCCGCGCGCGCCACCGCGGGCGACGCGGCCTGCGACGCGACGCTCGCGCGCTACGAGGAGCGGCTCGCGCGCGCGCTCGCCCACGTCGTCAACCTCGTCGATCCGGACGTCGTCGTGCTCGGCGGCGGGCTCTCGAACATCACGCGCCTGTACGAGCGCGTGCCGCGGCTCTGGGGCGCCTACGTCTTCTCCGACGCGGTAGCGACGCGGCTCGCGCGCAATGCGCACGGCGATTCCGGCGGCGTGCGCGGCGCCGCGTGGCTGTGGGATTGAGCATCGCCTCGTCGCGGAGCGCCGAACCCCCACCCCGGCCCTTCCCCGGCGAGGGGGAGGGGCAGTGGCTTCAAGCCTTCTGTCCTCTGTCCTCTGTCCTCAGGCGCGGTAAAAACCCGCCGGCTCGGCGTAGCCGGCCTCGTGGAACGCCTCGCGCCGCTTCGCGCACTGCGGGCAGCGGCCGCAGTGGGCCGGATAGCCGAGGAGGCAGCTGTAGGTGGTGGCGTAGTCCACGCCGAGCGCGATGCCGCGCGCGACCACTTCGGTCTTGGTGAGCCCGACGAAGGGCGCGCGCAGCTCCACGTCGCCGAGCAGACCTGCGATGAGGCGGAACTGCGCGAGGAAAGCGTGCGAGGCCGCGGCGTGCTCGCGGGTGTCGGCCGCGTTCGCGCCGAGGTAGAGGCGCTTCGCGCCGATGTTCGCCGCGAAGGAAAGCCCGAGCGAGAGGACGACGAGGTTGCGGTGCGGGAGCGGCACGTGGTGCTTGCGCTCCTGCCCGGCGCGGAAAGCGTCGCCTACCCGGGCGAGGTCGAGTCGCACCAGTTCGACGCCCAGTCGCGCCGCGTTGCCCTCGATCGCCGCGAGCTCCTGCGCCGCGGCGCGCTGGCCGTAGTCGACGAAGAGCGCCTGCACCGGCTCGCCGGCGTCGACGAGCTGGGCGAGGAGCGTGACGCTCTCGACGCCGCCCGAGGCAAGCAGGACGCCGACGCTCATCGCGCGTGGCGCACGGTCAGTCCTCGCCCTTGAAGCCCGACGCGCGGATCACCGGTCCCCAGCCTGTCTCTTATACACATCTGACGCTGCCG
>JAOAEA010000042.1 GCA_026417035.1 Burkholderiales bacterium | reverse complement strand
GAGACAGTCACGGCCCTGACCGTCATGCTGCAGATTCGCCATTTTATGAATGACGGGGACATCTATCGTCCGTCCGCCAATCTTGCCGAACTCGGCCTTCAGGTTGCGCTTGACGTTCGCGTAGGCCGCCGACGAGCCGGTGAACATCGCGCACTCGCCGCTCGCGAACTTCGCGTCGCCGGCCGCGCCGCGGCCGCCGTAGACGAAGATGCCCTGCTTGCCAAGGTTGGCGAGGTTGTCGACGTGGCGCGTGTGCAGCGGGCTGTTGAAGGCGAGCCGCGCGTCGAGACCGCCGAAGCCGTTGTTCTTGGTCGCGAACTCGGTGTTGTGCCAGGCGCTGAAGCTCTCGAGCTGCGTCCAGGTCTGCCACGCGGTGGTGAACGGGCACTTGTGGCCGGCCGCCTTGAGCTTCGCGCCGGCCGCCGCGACCTCGCCCCAGGTCTTCGGCGGGTTGTTCGGGTCGAGGCCGGCCGCCTTGAACGCGTCCTTGTTCCAGAAGAACACCGTGGTGGAGCTGTTGAACGGGAACGACATCATGTCGCCGTTGGGCGCGGTGTAGTAGCTCGCGACCGCCGGGACGTAGGCCTTCGGATCCCACTTGACGCCGCTCTCGCGCATCACCTCGGCGACCGGCTTGATCGCCTTCGAGTACATCATCGTCGCCGTGCCGACCTCGTACACCTGCAGGATGTGCGGTGCGGTGCCGGCGCGGAACGCGGCGATCGCCGCGGTCATCGAGTCGTCGTAGCTGCCCTTGAAGACCGCGTTGACCTTGCACTGTTTCTGGCTCTCGTTGAACCCCTTGGCGAGGTCGGTGAGCCGGTCGCCGAGCGCGCCGGTCATCGAGTGCCACCACTGGACCTCGATCTGCGCGTGCGCCGGGGCGGCGGCCGCGGCGGCGATCGCAACTGCAAGCAGCGTGCGCTTCATTGTTGCCTCCTCTTGAGCTTCGTGCTGGGGCGCGGCGCGCCCCGGAACCGGACCCGCGAGTTTCGCGTGCGGAGATGACGGATTCGTTGCCGGGCGGTCCTACTTCCCTCCCTGCTGCCTCTGGAACTGGCGCAGGAGCTCGTTGCCCCGGGCGGCGGCGTCGTCGAGCGCCTGCTTCGGCGGCTTCTTGAACTGGAACGCCTGCTCGATCTCCTCGTCGAGGATCGCCCGGATCCCCGCCTGGTTGCCGAGCCGCACGCCGCGCGAATAGGCCTGCGGCGGGCCCTTGTCCTGCCCGATGATCTGCTGGATCGGCACCTCGGTGCCCGGGTACCGCTGGTAGTAGCCGGCGGACCTGGTGAGCTCGTACGCGGCACGGGTGATCGGGAGGTAGCCCGTCGCCTGGTGCCACGCGGCCTGCACCTCGGGCTGCGCGAGATAGGCGAGGAAGCGCGCCGCCCCCTTGTACTCCTCGGGTTTTTTGCCGGCGAGCGCCCACAGGCTGCCCCCGCCCATCGTGCTGTGGTAGGGCGCCTGGTTGATGTCGTCGTAGTAGGGCATCGGCATGACGCCGAACTGGAAGCCGGCCTTGCGCCAGATCTCGCCGTAGGAGGCCGACGACGCGGTGAGCATCGCGCACTCGCCCTTCACGAAGCGGCCTTCCGCCTCGTCGCGGCGCCCGTGGTATTCGAAGAGCCGGCTCTTGATCCAGGAGGTGAGCAGCGACAGGTGCCGGATCGCGAGGCGCGTGTTGAACGTGAGCTGGGCGTCGGGCCCGTCGAAGCCGTTGTTCTTGGTCGCGAACTCCTCGTTGTGCAGCGTGAGGGTGTTCTCGACCAGCACCCAAGCGGGCCAGGTCGTGGTGAGCCCGCAGGCCGAGTACGGGTTGGCCTCGTTCAGCTTGAGCAGCGCGGCCTGCACGTCGTACCAGGTCTTGAAGCGCGCCTCCGGGTCGATGCCGGCCTTCTTGAAGAGGTCCTTGTTGTAGAAGAACACCGGCGTCGAGGCGTTGAACGGCAGGGCCATGAGGTTGCCCTTGGCGTCGGAGTAGTAGCTCGCCACCGCCGGGACGAACGCGTTGCGGTCGATCTTGACACCCGACTCCGCGAGCACCTGGTGGAGCGGCTTCGTCATCCGCTTTTGCACCATGAGATTGGCCGTGGCGACGTCGTAGGCCTGCACGAGCGCCGGCTGCTTGCCCTGGAGCTGGGCCGCGGCGGCGGCGGCGAGGGTGTCGTCGTAGGAGCCCTTGTAGACCGCCTTCACCACATAGTCGCCCTGCGAGGCGTTGAACTTCGCGACGAGCCCGTTCAGCTCGTCGCCGAGGGCGCCGTCCATCGCGTGCCAGAGCTCGATCTCGACCGGTGACTTCGCGGCGGGCTTCGCGGGGGCGGTGCCCTTCGCGGCCGCGGGCGTAGCGGCCTTGGCATCGGCGGCCTGCGCGGGATGCGCCGCGACGGCGAGGACGAGCGCGGCGAGCGCGGAACGGACGACGTGCATGCGGGGATCCCTGGCGGAAGGCGGGACGGGGAGGATAGCCGATTAAGGCCATTGTGGGTGCAGGGCCATGCGCGACCCGAGCGTGCTCGCCGGACGGAGACGCGGCGCGCCGGGGGGCGACCCGCGGGAGCCCGGGACCCGCGTGCTACCATCGTCCGCCCCTCGATCCCTCGCGCCATGCATCCCGGCACGTTCGCTGTCTTCCGAGTGCTCGCCGACGGTGCGCCCCGGGACGTCGCCGGACTGTGCGCCGCGACCGGCCTCGCGAGCGTCGAGGTGCGGGCGGCCTGCGAGGATCTCGCCGATCTGGGCGCGCCGCTCGTGGCCGAGGGCGGGCGCTACCGGCTCGCGGACCCGGTCGAACCCCTCGATGCGGCGGCGATCGCCGCGCTCGGCGGCGGCCTCGCGCAGGTGGAAGTCGTTCCCGTCTGCGAATCGACCAACACGCTCGCCATGGAACGGGCGCGCGCCGGCGCCGCGAGCGGGACGACGATCGCGTGCGAGATCCAGACGGCGGGCCGCGGCCGCCGCGGCAACCGCTGGGCGGCGCCGCCGGGCGCGAGCGTCGCGCTGTCGATGGTCTGGCGCTTCGATGACCTCGCGGCATCGCTCGCCGGCCTGTCGCTCGCCGCCGGCGTCGCCTGCGCCGAGGCACTGGAAAGGCTCGGTGCGACGGGCGTCGGCGTGAAGTGGCCCAACGATCTCGTCGCGGCGGGCGCGAAGCTCGGCGGCATCCTCGTCGAAGTCGCGGGCGGCGCCGTGGTGGTCGGCGTGGGGATCAATCTGCGGCTTCCCGCAGCGGTGCGCGCGGCGCAGGGCCAGCCGGTGACCGACCTCGCGTCGCTCGGCACGGTGCCGGGCCGCAACGCGCTCGTCGCCGCCACCGCCGGCCGGCTCGCCGCGGCGCTCGCGCGCTTCGCCCGCGAGGGCTTCGGCGGCTTCCGCGAGGCATGGGCGGCGCGCCACGCCCTGCACGGGAAGCGGGTGCGCGTGCTGCCGGCCGAAGGCGTCCCGGTCGAGGGCCGCGCCCTCGGGGTCGGCGAGGACGGCGCGCTCCTCGTGGAGACCGAGCGCGGCGTCGAGCGCTTCATCTCGGGCGAGGTGAGCCTGAGGGCCGCGGCGTGATGCGCGCCTTCTTCTTCTTGCTGGCGCTCGCGAACGTCGCCTTCTTCGCGTATGCGTATTTCACCGGGACGCCGGGCGAGCGCGATCCGGGCGCGGCGGGGCGCCAGATCGACCCGCAGAAGATCCGCCTCCTTACCCCCGAGCAGGCCGCGTCGGCCGCGCGCACCGCGAGCCGCGCGTGCTTCGAGCTCGGCGTGATCCCCGCGGCGGATGCCGCGCGCGCCACGGCCGCCCTTGCCGCGATCGCCGATGGCGCGCGGATCGTCGAGCGGCGCCTCGACGAGCCCGCCGGGTGGTGGGTGTACGTGCCACCGCTCGGCAGCCGGCAGGCGGCGAACCAGCGCCTCGCCGAGCTCCGGAAACAGGGCATCGACGACGTCTCCCTCCTTCCCGAGGACTCGCGCTTCGCCGATGCCGTGTCGCTCGGTGTGTTCTCCAGCGAGGAAGCCGCGGGCAAGCGCCTCGAGGCGCTGCGCAAGCGCGGCGTGCGCCAGGCGGTCGTCGCGCCCCGCGAAGGCGCCGCGGCCCGGGTGTATCTGCAGGTGCGCGACGCGCGTGCCGACCTGCGGCCGCGCCTCGCCGAGGTCGCCGGCGACTTTCCGGGGAGCGAGGTGCGCGAATGCCCGCGGTGAGAGCGGCGGGAACCCGCGCACGTGCGGGCGAGGGCATGGCCTCCGTGCGGCTCCCCGGCGACGACCGCGCGAGCGGCTCGCCGGGATCGCGGCGCTCGCGATCGAGGACGAGCGCGGCTGCGTCGTCGCCGGGCTCGCGGCGCTGATGCGCGCGCGCGGCCCGGTCGGCGCGGCGGGTGCGTTCGCGATCGATGCCGCGCGCACGGCAGACGACGTCGCTGCGGCGCGCGCGCTCTTCGTGGAGTACCAGCAGGCGATCGGCGTCGACCTCTGCTTCCAGGGCTTCGCGGAGGAGCTCGCGACGCTGCCGGGGAAGTACGCGCCCCCGGACGGGCGGCTCTTCCTCGCGCGCCGCGCCGGCGAAGCCGTCGGCTGCATCGCGCTACGCCGGCACGACGCGCGCTCGGGCGAGGTGAAGCGGCTCTACGTGCGGCCGGGGTGCCGCGGCCTCGGCATCGGCCCGGCCCTCGCGCGCGCCGTGCTCGCCGCCGCGCGGGAGGCGGGCTACGCGTGCCTCGTGCTAGACACGCTCCCCGACATGGCGGCCGCGCGGGCGCTCTACGCGAGCCTCGGGTTCCGCGAGATCCCCGCGTACTACGACAACCCGCTGCCGGGCGCGATCTACATGGCGCTCGAGCTGGCTCCCGCGGGCGGGAACCCGACGCCGTAGCGCCGTCCGGAGGCGGCCGGTGCGCGCTATCATTCCGTTGGCCCGCGAACGTTCCGCAGGCCATGTCTTCCGCAGTTTGCAGCACGAAGGCACGAAGTTGCCGAACCGGCCTCGCGGCCGGCGGGCTTCGGGCGCAAGCCAGTCGGGACGCTCCGCTTCGAGCCTTCGTGGTGAACCCCTCCTGGAGGCGCGCCATGTTCGACTTCAAGCCCGGCCCCGTCACCGCCATCGTCGTCCTCGGCGTCGTCGGCGTGGCGGTCTATGCGCTCCTCGACGTGTTCCTTTCGCTTCGTCACCCCGCCGCGCCGCCTGCGCCGCAGGTCGCCGCCGCGCCTGCCCCGGCGGCGATGCCGGCGCCTCCCGCTCAGGTGGCACCCGCGCCACCGCCCGCGCCCGCGCAACCCGCGCCGCGCTACGTCGGCATCCCCCAGGGCGCGATGCCGGTGTACCGCTGCAAGGAGGGCGATACGACCGTGTTCTCGGACCGGCCCTGCGGCGAGGTCACCGGCGTGCTGGTCGTGGCCGCGCCGCGCCCGGACGACCCCAACTTCCGCCCGCGCAGCTACCGCGAGCAGCTCGACCGCGTGCGCGCCCTGGGCGCGGGTGGCGAACAGCGCGGCGGGGCCGCGGTCGCGGCGCTGGGCACGCCGCCGAGCGAGAAGCAGGCGCGCTGCGCGGCGATCTACAAGCGCATCGACGCCCTGAACGAACAGGCTCGCACCAGCGCGCAGTCGGTGAGCGGCAGCGCGGGCAGCTCGTTCGACCCGGGCAGGGCGAAGCGCGACGCCTACGACGAGGCGTTCAGGGCGGGTTGCTGACCGGGGCGCGTCCCTATCGCTCGCCTACGCCGGGCACCGGCCTCCCGGCCTCGTTCCGCTGCCCGCCGTCTTCTCCCCCTCCGGCGGATCGTCTTCTCCCGCCGCGCGCATCAATCTTGCGCCAGCGGAGCGCCGCCGGCTGCGGCGCGCGTCCCCAGGAGGGGAGGTCGCCACGGCTCGCAGGCTCACCTTGGCCGCCGGCGCACTGTTCTGCGCCAGTGCCGCGTTCGCATCGCCCGCCGCCG
This sequence comes from Burkholderiales bacterium, assembly GCA_026417035.1. GTDB lineage: Bacteria > Pseudomonadota > Gammaproteobacteria > Burkholderiales > SG8-39 > JAOAEA01. The sequence goes on along the minus strand of JAOAEA010000042.1, from coordinate 29,396 downwards.
CGGATTCCGCCGCCGACGCGCGGTTCGCGGCCGCGATCGAAGCGCTCGCGTGCGGCGTGTACGCCGACGCGCTTTCGCAGCCGAGGCGCGCTGACGAGGCGGGCAGCGCCGACGCGCCGGAGCTCCTCGGCTGGCTCTACTGCGAGGGCGAGCGCGTCGGTGGCGGCGTCGCTCGCGATCTCGCCGAGGCGCGGCGTTGGCTCCGTCCCGCGGCCGAGAGCGGCCGGGCCCGCGCCCAGGCGCTCGACACGGCGCTGGAGATGGAAGGCCACCCGGCGCTCGCCCTCGCCGCCGACGGACGGCCGGCCCGCGCGTCGGCCGCGCAGGAGGCGCGCCGGGAAACGTGGGGCAGGCCCCCGGAGACCGCCGCGGGGCCGGACGGGACGCGACGCGGCAGCTTCCGCGCGCCGCAGGGCCGGGGCGCGCCTTCCCCCACGTTCCTCTGCGCGTGCCGGGTCGAAGCCTTCGCGTCAGCTCCCGCGGATGCGCTCGAGGAGCGCCGTCGTCGAGCGCGCGTGCTCGAACGGGATGGAATGCACCGTCCCGCCCCACGCGAGCACTTCCTTCGCGCCGACGATCGCCTCGACCGGCCAGTCGCCGCCCTTCACGAGGACGTCCGGCCGCGCCGCGAGGATGAGCGCGAGCGGCGTGTCGTCCTCGAACCAGGTCACCGCGTCGACCGAGGCGAGCGCCGCGAGCACGGCCATGCGGTCGGCGAGCCTGTTGACCGGGCGGTCGCCGCCCTTGCCGAGCCGCCGCACCGAGTCGTCGGCGTTCACCGCCACGACGAGGCTCGCGCCGAGGGCCCGCGCCTGCGCGAGATAGGTGACGTGCCCGCGGTGCAGGATGTCGAACACGCCGTTGGTGAAGACGAGCGGGCGCGCGAGCCGCTCGGCGCGCGTCGCGAGGTCGCGCGGGTCGCAGATCTTTCTCTCGAAGCCCGGGGCGGGGTATTTCATCGAGCTCGGCGGGCGCGTCGGGGAGAGCTCATCGGGACGCGAGTTTCGGCGGAACCCGGCGGCCGTGGCAAGGCCGGCGCGCCGCGGGGCCCGCTCAGGCCGCCTGCGGGGCGAGGCGCGCCGCGAGCTCCTTGCGGAAGCGGTTGAGCTCCTGCACGCTCGCGAACGTCCGGTCGAAGAGGAGCGACAGGTTCCTGAGGATCATGCGCACCACCTTCGCCTCCCACTCCCGGTCGAAGCGGATCTGCTCGTCGAGCCAGCGCTCGAGCCACGCGGGGTCCGGCAGCCGGGACTGGATGGTGTCGCGCGGGTAGAGGTCCTTGCTCACGTGCAGGTTGGTCGGGTGCAGCGGCTTGCCCGACCGTCCCGGGCTCGCCATGAGCGTGCCGATCTTCGCGAACGCCGCGCGCGCCTCGTCGCCGGCGCGGGCGATCGCGCGCTTCATGTACTGGAGGTAGGCGCCGGCGTGACGCGCCTCGTCGCGCGAGATGGTGTCGTAGATCGCGCGGATCACCGGCTCGGTGTGCCACTCGGCGGCGCGCCGGTACCAGTGGTTCAGCCGGATCTCGCCGCAGAAGTGCAGCATCAGTGTCTCGAGCGGCGGCGCCGGGTCGAAGCGAAAGCGCACCGCGTGCAGCTCGTCCTCGGTCGGCGCCAGCTCGGGGCGGAAACGCCGCAGGTATTCCATGAGCACCAGCGCGTGTTTCTGCTCCTCGAAGAACCACACCGACATGAAAGCGCAGAAATCGCTGTCGCCGGCGTTGTCGCGCAGGAACATCTCGGTGGCCGGGAGCGCCGCCCACTCGGTGATCGCATTCATCTTGATCGTGCGCGCCTGCTCGTCGGTGAGGCGGCTTGCGTCGAACCGGTCCCAGGGGATGTCGCGCCCGAGGTCCCAGCGCACGGCTTCGAGCGACTTGAAGAGTTCGGGATAGAGCATGGTCACGCTCGCTGAGGGGCGTCGTAAAAGGGCGGCAGTGTAACAGCCGGGCGTTGCACTTCCTCGGGTTTTCGTGCCGCGCGGCCTCCCGCGGTTCCCGGGCGGCGGGCGTTCCCCCGGCCGGGCGGTCGTCCTGCGCCGCCGGCAGGAGGGCGTGGGCCCCCGGGTCTCATAGGCGGTCGAGCGCCGCTCGCATGCGCCCAGCCTCGGCGCGGATCGCGCGGCGCTCGCGGCCGTCGAGGCGGGCCAGGCTGCGGATCGCCAGCGCGGTGCGCGTATTCGCCGCGAGGCTCGCCTCGTTGCGGTCGAGGAAGTCCCAGTAGAGCGTGGTGAGCGGGCAAGCCCCGGGACCGTGGCGCACTTCCGGCCGGTAGGCGCAACCCTGGCAATAATTCGACATGCGCTTCACGTAGGCGCCCGAGGCGGCGTAAGGCTTGGTCGTGAACCGGCCGCCGTTCGCGTGGAGCGCCATGCCCACCGTGTTGGGCAGCTCGGCCCACTCGACCGCGTCCACGTAGACGGCGAGATACCAGTCGGCCACCTGCCGCGGCGCGATGCCGGCGGTGAGCGCGAAGTTGCCGGTGACCATGAGCCGCTGGATGTGGTGCGCGTACCCGTGCTCGAGCGTCTGACCGATCGTCTCGCGCATGCACCGCATGCGCGTCTTTCCGGTCCAGTACCACGCCGGCAGCGGCGCGGTGTGCCCGTAGTGGTTCGCCTCGGCGAGCCCGGGCATGTCGAGCCAATAGACGCCGCGAATGAACTCGCGCCAGCCCAGGACCTGGCGCACGAAGCCCTCCGCGCTCGCGATCGGCACGCGGCCTTCGCGCCACGCCGCCTCCGCGGCGGCGATGACTTCGCGCGGATCGAGGAGCTTCAGGTTGAGCGCCGCCGAGAGCGCCGAGTGCCACCCGAAGGGCATCCCGGTCCACATGGCGTCCTGGACGCGCCCGAACCCGGGCAGCCGGTCGCGCACGAACGCGGCGAGCGCGGCGAGCGCGTCGGCGCGGGTGACCGGCCAGGCGAACGAAGCGAGCGAGCCGGGATGCCGCGCGAACCGTGCGTCGACCTCGGCGAGCGTTTCGCGCGTCGTGGCGTCGGGCGCGAAGCGCGGCGGCTCGGGCACCGCCCCGGGCCCGGACCGGCCGAAGGCGGCTCGGTTGGCGCGATCGAAGTTCCAAGCCCCGCCGGCTGGCGCCCCGCCCTGCATCAGCACGCCGGTGCGCCTGCGCATGAGGCGGTAGAAGGGCTCCATCACGAGGGTGCGCTTTCCGCGCGCCCAGCGCTCGAACGCCTCGCGCGGGCAGAGGAAATGGCTGTCGGCGCGGATCTCGAGCGGCACGTGCGCCGCTCGCGCGGCGTCCTGGACCGTGGCGAGCACCCGCCATTCCCCGGGCTCGACGACGATGAGCCGCTCCGGGGCGAGGCGGACGAGCGCCACCCGGAGCCGTTCCCCGAGTCCGGGCGCCTCCCCATCGCCGAGCCGCACGTGATCGACGGGCAGGCCGCGCTCGCGGAGCTCGGCCGCGAAGTGGCGCATCGCCGAAAGGAACAGCGCGATGCGCGCCTTGTGGCTCCACACGTGCGTCGCCTCGCCGGGCGCCTCGATCATCAGGATCCGGTCGCGGCGCGGATCGAACCCGTCGAATGCCGGGCTTCCGTGCGTGAGCTGGTCGCCGAGAACGAGGACGAGGCTACGCACGGGGACCGGCCTCCCTCGGCGCGCCCGTCATCGGCGGGACCTGCGCCCGCGGATCGCGAGCGTCAGGCGGCCGCCGCCGCTGCGCGCCACTCGGCGAGCGCGGGCGCGATCGCCTCGAGCGTGTCGCAGATGCGCACGCCCGTGAGGTCGCGGCGGCGCAGGCCGGCGTTGGTGCCGCCCGCCCACAGTTCGACCGCGCGCGGCAGCTTCGCGCGGAGCTCCTCGAGACCGTCGGCGACCTGCACCGTCGGATAGGCCGAGCTGAAGGAGAGCGCGACGACGTCGGCGCGGTGGGAGGCCGCCGCGAGCACGATGTCGAAGATGGGCGTCTGCGTGCCGAGCGATATCGCGGTCGCCCCCTCGAGCGTGAACATCGCCTGCGCCATGAGGAGCCCAAGGTGATGCTGCTCGTTCGGCAGGGTCGTGAGCAGCACGCGCGGCGGCCGGCCGTGCTGCGGGATCGAGGCGATCGCGCCGCGCAGCACGCCCTGCATCGTCTCGGTGTAGAGGTGCTCCTCGAAGACCTCGATCTGCCCGCGCATCCAGGCGTCGCCCACCGCGCGGTTCAGCGGCGCGACCGTCTCGGTGACGAAGCCGGCCAGCCCCTGGCGCATCAGCGACTGCCCGAGCTCCTCGCGCAGCTCGGCGACGCGGTGCTCGCGCAAGAGGGCGAGGATGCGCGCGGGTGCCTCGGCGAGAACCGGCTCCGGCGCCGCGGCTGGCGCGGCGTCGGCGAGGGCGACGAGCTCCGCGAGCGAGCGGCCGATGATCCGCCCCGGCCGGTGGCCGCGGTCGAGCAGCCGCTTCAGCGTGCGCAACTTCGCCACCTGCTCGCGGCTATAGACCCGCTCGCCGTTCGCGTCGCGCACGGGCGTCGGGAAGCCATAGCGGCGCTCCCACACACGCAGCGTGTCCTTCGTGAGCCCGGTATCGCGCTCCACCGCCCCGATGCTGTACAGGGGTTCTTCCGTTGAGGCTTGAGCTGACTGCATTTTTTGTTTGTCTACGACAATGCGTTGACAAAATTTTATCTTGGCCGTACTTTAGCACCGAAATTGAGATTTGCCCAGGACAAAATGCCTCGCCGGATACGGAGCTTCTTCGCCATGCCCCGGGCCACCGCCGCACCGGGGGTGCTCGCCTCCGCCTGTCCCCCGCTCCTCGACCGGGAGATGCCATCGCTGCTCGGTGAAGCGCGATCCCTCTGCCAGTACCGCGGCAAGGTGATCCTCTTCGTCAACACCGCGAGCCAGTGCGGCTTCACGCCGCAGTACGAGGGGCTGGAGAAGCTCTACCGCAAGTACAAGGACCAGGGGCTCGTCGTCCTTGGCTTCCCCGCGAACGACTTCGGCCGCCAGGAGCCCGGTTCGAACCGCGAGATCGCCGACTTCTGCCAGGTGAACTACGGGGTGAGCTTCCCGATGTTCGCCAAGTCCACGGTCGTCGGCCCCGGCGCCAACGCCCTGTACGCCGACCTCGCGCGCATGAGCGGCCGCGCGCCCAAGTGGAACTTCCACAAGTACCTCGTCGACCGCACCGGCGCGCAGGTGCTGTCCTTCGACTCGCTCGTCGCCCCCGGCAACGCGAAGCTCGTCGCGGCGGTCGAGAAGTTTCTCGCCGCCAACCCCCAATAGCGCCCACCGACCAGGAGAACCCATGAACGCACCGGAGCGCCTCTTCCTTCCCGACATCCAGGCCTCGCCCGACGGCCGCGAGGTGGCGATCGATCGCGTCGGCGTGAAGTCGATCCGGCACCCGGTGAAGGTGCGCCGGCCCGATGGCAGCGTGCAGGCTTCGGTCGCCTTGTTCGACATGTACGTGGGGCTGCCACACCACGTGAAGGGCACGCACATGTCGCGTTTCCTCGAGGTGCTCGCGGCGGAGCACGAGCCGGTCTCGCCGGCGGGCTTTCGCCGGCTGGCGGCGCGCATGCTCGCGCGCCTCGACGCGGACTCGGGCTATCTCGAGATGCGGTTTCCGTACTTCATCGAGAAGCGGGCGCCGGTCTCCGGGGTCGCGAGCCTGCTCGACTACGACGTCGCGTTCCGCGCCGAGGTCACGCCGGCGCGAGGCCTCGAGTTCTCGGTGGCGGTGGTCGTCCCGGTCACGAGCCTCTGCCCGTGCTCGAAGAAGATCTCCGACTACGGCGCGCCCAACCAGCGCTCGCACATCACCATCACGGCGACGCTCGCCGAGGACCTCGCCATCGAGGAGCTCGCCGCGATCGCCGAGCGCGAAGCCTCGTGCGAGGTGTACGGGCTGCTCAAGCGCCCCGACGAGAAGTACGTGACCGAGCGCGCCTACGACAACCCGAAGTTCGTCGAGGACCTCGTGCGCGATGTGGCCCTCGCGCTCGAGCGCGACGCGCGCGTCGTCGCCTTCACGGTCGAGTCGGAGAACTTCGAGTCGATCCACAACCACTCCGCGTACGCGCTCATCCGGCGCGACAAGCGGACCGCCTGAGCGGACGACGCAGAGGGAGCGCCGCGTGGACCGCATCGACCCCGAACGCCTCAAGCCCGGCGCGCCCGCGCCGGGGCGCCGCATCGCGGTCGTCGGCGCCGGCATCGCCGGCCTCTCGGCCGCGTGGCTCGCGAGCCGGCGCCACGACGTGACGCTCTACGAGGCGGCGGACTACCTCGGCGGGCACACGCACACGGTCGACGTCTCCCTCGGCGGCGTCACCCACGGCGTCGATACCGGTTTCCTCGTCTACAACGAGCGGACCTACCCGAACCTCACCGCGCTCTTCGCCTTTCTCGGCGTCGAGACGGCGGCCTCCGAGATGTCCTTCAGCGTGAGCCTCGCCGGGCGCGACCTCGAGTGGGCCGGGACGAACCTCGCGACGCTCTTCGCGCAGCCGGCCAACCTCGCGCGCGCGGCCTTCTGGGGCATGCTCGCAGACATCCTCCGCTTCAACCGCGAGGCGACGCGCATCGCCGTGTGGGGCGAGGGCGGCGACCGCTCGCTCGGCGAGTTCCTCGCGGCGGGCCGCTACGGCGCGGCCTTCCGCGACTGGTATCTCTTGCCGATGGCCGGCGCGATCTGGTCCTGCCCCACGCGCACCATGCTCGATTATCCGGTCGCGACTTTCGCGCGCTTCTGCCACAACCACGGCCTGCTGCAGATCGAAGGCCGGCCGCAGTGGCGCACCGTGCGCGGCGGCGCGCGCGAATACGTGAAGCGCCTCGCGGCGGCGATCCCCGACGTCCGCGTCGCGACGCCGGTGCGCGGGGTGCGCGTCGCGGCCGACGGCGTCGCCGTCGCCACGCGCCACGCGGTCGAGCGCTTCGACGCCGTGGTGCTCGCCTGCCACAGCGACCAGGCCCTGCGGCTGATCGACAACCCGACCGCCGCTGAGCGCTCCGTCCTCGCCCGGCTGCGCTACCAGCCCAACCGCGCGGTGCTGCACACCGACACGCGCCTGTTGCCGCGACGCAGGCGCGCCTGGGCGGCGTGGAACTACCTCGCCGGCGACGGGGACGAGCGTCCCGTGGGCGTGTCCTACCTCCTGAACCGGCTCCAGCCGCTGCCCTTCTCGCGGCCGGTGATCGTGAGCATGAATCCGCCGCGCGAGCCCGACGCGCGCGACCGGATCGCCGAGTTCGCCTACGACCACCCGATCTTCGACGGCGCGGCGATCGCGGCGCAGGCCGAGCTCGCGTCGATCCAGGGCGCGCGGGGGCTGTGGTTCTGCGGCGCCTGGGCGGGCTACGGCTTCCACGAGGACGGGCTCAAGGCCGGCCTCGCGGTCGCGAACGCCCTGGGCTGCGCCGCGCCCTGGCAGGGACGCGCGTCCGCGTCGGAGGCGCCGGCCGCGCCTGGTGTCGCCCAGCCCGCTCCGGAGGGGGCCTGAATGCAGGGCGCGGGGACCGGGCAGCCGATGGGTGCGGGCGCGGCGCCGGTGCCGCGCATCGCCTTCGGCGAAGTGATGCACCGCAGGCTCCGCCCGGCGGAGAATCGCTTCGTGTACCCGGTGTTCTTCATCCTCATCCCGCTCTCGCGCGCCGAGTCGCTCGACGGGCCGCTCTTCGGCGTGAACCGGCGGCGTCCGTTCGCGTTCCACTTCGCCGACCACGGGGCGCGCGACGGCTCGCATCCGCTCGCGTGGATCCGCGGCCTGCTCGCGCGCGAGGGCCTCGCCTGCGCCGACGGCGAGGTCTGGCTGCAGACCTTCCCGCGGATCCTCGGCTACGTGTTCAATCCGGTGAGCTTCTGGTACTGCCACGACTCGGCCGGCGCCTTGCGGGCGATCGTCGCCGAGGTGAACAACACGTTCGGCGAGCGGCACGCCTACCTCCTCGCGCATCCCGACGCGCGGCCGATCCGCGCCGGCGAGGCGCTCGCGGCGCGCAAGGTGTTCCACGTCTCGCCCTTCTTCCCGGTGCACGGCGGCTATCGCTTCCGATTCCGGCTCTCGGCGGAGCGCTCGCTCGTGCGCATCGACTACCACGACGAGGCGGGCGACCTCCTGCACACGAGCGTCTCCGGCGTCACGGAACCGCTCGGCACGCGCGCGCTCGCGAAGGCCTTCTGCCTCTATCCGCTGATGACCTTCGGTGTCATCCTGCGCATCCACTGGCAGGCGGCGCGCCTCTGGGCGAAGCGCGTCCCGTTCTTCCCGAAGCCGGTCCCGCCCGCCGAACAGGTGACGCGATGAGCTCCGTCGAAACCTCCGTCGTCCGCCGCGGTGCGCCCGGCGCGCCGCCGGTCGCCGCCCGCATCGTCCTCTCGATCCTGCGCCGGCTCGAGCACGGGCATCTCGTGGTCACGCTGCCCGACGGCAGCCGGCGGGAGTTCGGCGCCGGCGCGCCGGCGGCGTCGATCGCGTTTCGCGACTGGTCGGCGTTCGCGGCGACGCTCGCCAGCGGCGACGTCGGGTTCGGCGAAGCGTACGTGGACGGTAAGTGGCACACGGGCGACCTCGCCGGGCTGCTCGGGCTGCTCGCGGCGAACCGCGACGCGATCGATCGCGCGGTGTACGGCGGCTTCTGGGGCGGTCTCGCGCACCGCGTCCGCCACTGGCTCAATGCGAACACCCGCCGCGGCAGCCGGCGCAACATCGCCGCGCACTACGATCTCGGCAACGACTTCTACGCGCTGTGGCTCGACCCCTCGATGACCTACTCGAGCGCGCTCTTCGCCGGCCACACGGCGCGCGACCTCGAATCGGCGCAGCGCGCGAAGTACCGCCGCGTCCTCGCGCGGCTGGCGCCGCGTCCCGGCGACCACATCCTCGAGATCGGCTGCGGCTGGGGCGCGTTCGCCGAGCTCGCCGCGCGCGAACACGGCTGCCGCGTGACCGGGATCACGCTCTCCACCGAGCAGCTCGCCTACGCGCGGGAGCGCGTGCGCGCCGCGGGGCTCGCCGGCCGCGTCGCGATCGAGCTCACCGACTACCGCGACCTGCGCGGCGCGTTCGATCACGTCGTGTCGATCGAGATGGTCGAGGCCGTCGGCGAACGCTACTGGCCGGCTTACTTCGCCGCCATCGCGCGCGCGCTGCGGCCGGCGGGGCGCGCCGTGATCCAGGCCATCACCATCGACGACCGCCTGTTCGCGCGCTACCGCTCGGGCACCGACTTCATCCAGCAGCACGTGTTCCCGGGCGGGATGCTCCCCTCGCCCGCGCGTTTCCGCGCGGAGGCCGGGCGCGCCGGGCTCGCCGTGGCCGACGCGTACGCCTTCGGCGCCGACTACGCCGAGACGCTGCGCCGCTGGCGCCAGGCGTTCCTCAGGCGCCTTCCCGAGGTCCGCGCCCTGGGCTACGACGAGCGCTTCGTGCGGCTCTGGGAGTTCTATCTCGCCTATTGCGAAGCGGGGTTCGCCACCCGATGCACCGACGTCTTCCAGTTCGAGCTCTCGCGGCGTTCGGCGTGAGCGCCGCGCTCCTCGCCGCCGCTCCGGCGACGGCGACATCGTCGGCCGAGCCGGCCGGCCGGCAGCTCGCGGGTCTCGACCTGCGCGAGACCGGCTCGGGGAGGTTCCGCTGGTTCGGCCTGCACGTCTACGACGCACGCCTGTACGCGGCGGGCGGCCGCTTCAGCTTCGGGCAGCCGTTCGCGCTCGCGCTGCGCTACGCGCGCGGGATCCCCGGCGAGCGCATCGCCGCGGCGAGCACCGACGAGATCGCGCGGCTCGGCTTCGGCTCGCCGGCGCAGCGCGCGGCGTGGGACGCCGCGATGCGCCAGATCTTCCCCGACGTGAAGCCCGGCTCCGAGCTCGTCGGCCTCCACGTCCCGGGCGAGGGAACGCGCTTCCTCCACGACGGCCGGCCGGTCGGCGAGATCGCCGATCCGGAATTCGGCCGCGCCTTCTTCGCGATCTGGCTCGACCCGCGCACGCGCGAGCCGGCCCTGCGCGCTTCGCTCCTCGGGGAGCGGCAGTGAGCCGCGGCTGCCGCGGCGGCCGGCCCCGGTAGCGCGCCGCACGCCGCATCCCCGGGCACCGATGGCTGCGCGTCCGCTGTCGCTCGCCGCGCTCGCCGCCTACGGCGCGCTCGCGCTGCCGCTCGCGATGGCGGCGCTGCCCCTCTACGTGCACCTGCCGAAGTTCTACGGCGACACCCTGGGCATGGACCTCGCGGCGGTCGGCGCGATCCTGCTCGTCACCCGTCTCGGCGACGCGGTCGCGGACCCCGCGCTCGGCTGGCTCTCCGACCGGGTCGCGAACCGGCGCCTCTTCGTCGCGGCGGCGCTGCCGCTCCTCGGCCTGGGCATGGTCGGCCTCTTCCACCCGCCCGCGGACCGTTCGCTGCACGCGGCCTGGCTCGCGACGATGCTGGTCGTCGTCTACCTCGGCTTCTCGGCCGCGACCATCGCGTACTCGGCGTGGGGGGCGCAGCTCTCGTCCGACGTCGACGAGCGCACCCGCATCACCGCGGCGCGGGAGAGCTTCACCCTGGTCGGGGTCGTCGCCGCCGCGGCGCTGCCGCAGCTCCTCGGCGGCGAATCCGCGGGCGCTCTCGCGCGGCTCGCGTTCGTGTTCGCGGCGCTGCTCGCCGCGCTCGGCGCCGTCACGCTCGCGGCCGCGCCCCGCCCGCCGCCGGCGCGCGCTTCGGGCGGCGTCCTCGCGGCGCTCGGCCGCGCGGCCGCGAACCGCGGCTACCGCTGGCTGCTCGCGGTGTTCGTTCCCTCCGGCATCGCCGCGGCGATTCCCGCGACGCTCGTGCTCTTCTTCATCGACGACGTGCTCGAGGCGCCCGGGGCCGCGGGGCTCTTCCTCGTGCTCTATTTCGCGAGCGGTGCGGCGGGAATGCCCTTCTGGGTGTGGCTCGCGCGGCGCATCGGCAAGAAGAACGCCTGGCTCGTCGGGATGCTGTTCGCGGTGGCGGCCTTCGTCTGGGCCTTCGGGCTCGGGCGCGGCGACGTCGTCGCTTTCGCCGCGGTGTGCGTCCTCTCCGGGCTCGCGCTCGGCGCCGACCTCGCGCTGCCGCCGTCGCTGCTCGCCGACGTGATCGACGAGGGCGCGACCGCCGCGGGTGCCCGCGACGAGGGCGCCTACTTCGGCGTCTGGGCGCTCGCGACCAAGGCGAATCTCGCGCTCGCCGCGGGCGTCGCGCTGCCGCTCGTTGGCTGGCTCGGCTACCAGCCGGGGGCGGCCGGCGGCGAGCGCCCGCTCGCGCTCGCCTACGCGCTCGTGCCCTGCGCCTTCAAGCTCGTCTCGGCGGCGATCCTCTGGCGCGCGCCGCTCCCCCCGCAGGCCGCGCGCGCGGGCGTCGCGGCGCGCACCTGATCCCACGAACTTCCCGGAGACCGACCGATGCTCAAGCGAATCGCCGCCGTCCTCGCGCTCGCCGCGCTCACCGCGAGCTGCGCGGGGGTCGCCCCCGAGTCCTACCAGGACGAGAAGCCCGCGCTCGACCTCGCGCGCTACTTCGACGGCACCGTCGACGGCTGGGGTATGGTGCAGGACCGCTCCGGCAAGGTCCTGCGCCGCTTCTACGTGAAGATCGACGCGAAATGGGAAGGCGGCGTCGGGACGCTCGACGAGTCCTTCGACTGGTCCGACGGGAAGAAGGAGCGCCGGGTCTGGACCATCACCAAGGTGGACGCGAACACCTACACCGGCACGGCCGGCGACGTGGTCGGGAAGGCGACCGGCCGCGCGTTCGGCAACGCGCTCGCCTGGAAGTACGTGCTGAAGCTCCCGCCGGAGCAGGGCGGCTACGAGGTGGACCTCGACGACTGGATGTATCTCGTGGACGAGGATACGCTCCTCAACCGGTCGGTGATCGAGAAATTCGGGATCCGGTTCGCGGACATCACGATCGCCTTCCGCAAGCGGCGGTGAGCCAGGGCAGAACCGCGAAAGCGCCAAGGGCGCGAAGGGACGCAAGAGACGTGCGTGTCGCGTCCCTCGCCGTCCAGCCGGCAGCCCACGCGCCGCGCGCGAGCCGGATGCCCTGCCGACCGACACGCTATCCTTCGCGTCTTTCGCGCCTTTGCGGTTTCCGATGACATGGCATTGAATCCCAGGATCGAAGACTGGCAGGGCAAGCGCGTCTGGATCGTCGGCGCCTCGACCGGCATCGGCGCCGCGCTCGCCCGCGAGCTCATCGCGCGTGGCGCGCGGGTCGCCGGTAGCGCGCGCAGCGCCGACAAGCTCGCCGAGGTGCTCGGTGCCGGCGGCGCGGCCCTCGCGCTCCCCGCCGACGTGACGCAGCCCGATGCGCTCGCCGCCGCGCACGGGCGCATCGTCGCCGCCTGGGGCGGAGTGGACGTGCTCGTCTACATGGCGGGCACCTACAAGGGCGTGCGCGCCTGGAAGCTCCGCCCCGGCATGGCGCGCGCCGAGTTCGAGACCAACGTGCTCGGCGCCTTCGACGCGGTCGCGGTGGCGCTGCCGGCGATGCTCGAGCGGGGCGCGGGCACGGTCGTGATCGTGTCGAGCGTCGCCGGCTACCGCGGGCTGCCGATGAGCCTCATCTACAGCGCCACCAAGGCGGCGCTCATCAACATGGCCGAGACGCTCTACCTCGACCTCGCGGCGAAGGGCATCGGCGTCCACGTCGTGAATCCGGGCTTCGTCGAGACGCCGCTCACCGCGCAGAACAAGTTCAGGATGCCGGCGCTCATCAAGGCGGACGAGGCGGCGCGCGAGATCCTCGCCGGGCTCGCGCGCGGCGAGTTCGAGACCCACTTCCCCAAGCGCTTCACGCGGTGGCTGAAGCTGATGCGCCACCTGCCCCACGGGCTCTACTTCCGCGCCATCCACAGGTTCACGGGCCTATGAGCGCGCCGCTCACGCTCGACGCGGTGGTGGCCTGGTTCGAGACGCTCTCGCCGGAGAGCCTCGCGCGCATCGGCTCCATCTACGCGCCCGACGCCCGTTTCAAGGATCCGTTCAACGACGTGCGCGGGACCGAGGCGATCCGGCGCGTGTTCGCGCACATGTTCGTGCAGGTCGCCGATCCGCGCTTTCGCGTCACCGAGCGCTGGCAGCACGAGCGCGGCGCGCTGCTCCTTTGGGACTTCACGTTCCGGTCGCGCGGGGCGACGCACACGGTGCGCGGCGCGAGCCATCTCGGGTTCGCGTCGGACGGGCGCATCGCCTGGCACCGGGATTACTGGGATCCGGCGGAGGAGCTCTACGAGAAGGTCCCGGTCCTGGGCGCGCTCGTGCGCGCGCTCAAGCGGCGCCTCGCGGCGTAGGCCGGCCGGCGCTACGCGGGCAGCACGCGCAGCTCGCGGGGGTCGATGCCGACCTGGACGCTCGCCCCAGGGTCGAACCACGGGGCGCCGGTGAGGTGGGGCGCGTCGGCGAGGAGCTCCGCGCCGCCTACGCGCACCCGGTAGCGGACGAACTCGCCGAGGAACTCCCGCTCGGCGACGGTGCCGGCGAGCCAGAGGCGGTGCGGGTCCGACGGTTCGGCCGCGACGGCCACGCCGTGCGGCCGGAATGCGAGCGTCACCTCGCCGTGCCCGGGCATCGAATCGGTGACCGGCACCGGCAGCGGCCCGACCGCGGGCGAGACGAAGAGCGTGCCCTCGCCGATGCCCTTCTCGAGGCGCCCGTCGAGGAGGTTGATCGAGCCCACGAATTCGGCGACGAACCGGGTCGCCGGCGCGTCGTAGAGCTCGGTCGGCGAGCCGGTCTGCACGATGCGGCCCTCGCTCATCACCGCGATGCGGTCGCAGGTGGTGAGCGCCTCCTCCTGGTCGTGCGTGACGAAGAGGGTGGTGATGCCGAGCTTGCGCTGCAGCTCGACGAGCTCGCGGCGCATGTGCACCCTGAGCTTGGCGTCGAGGTTGGAGAGCGGCTCGTCGAGCAGCAGCACGCGCGGCTCCACAGCGACGGTGCGCGCGAGCGCCACGCGCTGCTGCTGGCCGCCCGAGAGCTGGCCCGGGCGGCGGTCGGCGAGCTCGGCGAGCCCGACCAGCGCGAGCGCATCGGCGACGCGGCGGCGGATCTCCGCGCGCGGCCGGCGCCGCTCCTCCAGCCCGAAAGCCACGTTCTCGCCGACAGTGAGGTGCGGCCAGAGCGCGTAGCTCTGGAACACCATCCCGACGTTGCGCTGCCACGGCGCCAGGCGCGTCACGTCCTCGCCGCCGATCAGGACGCGCCCCGACTGCGCCTGGTTGAAGCCGGCGATGAGCCGGAGCAACGTGGACTTGCCGCAGCCCGAGGGGCCGAGCAGGGCGAAGAACTCGCCGGGCGCGATCGCGAGGTCGATGCCGCGCAGGACCTCGGTCGCGCCGAACGCGAGGCGCACGTTCTCCACTTCGACTCTCACCGGCGCACGCATATCCTCCCTCCCGTCGCGGCGCCCGGCGCGCGCGCGTGCCGCTTCAAGCTCGGCCCTCCAGCGCCGCCGACCGTCCGGCCATGAAGCGGTGGCTGGCGTAGGTGCCGGCGGCGACGATGGCGACCGCGATGACGCCGAGCGCGGCGCCCGGCCCGCGCCCCGCGATCGACTGCATGTAAAGATAAATCCCGTAGGACATCGGCGCCAAGCTCTCCGAAGCGGCGAGGAGCAGCGTCGCCGAGAGCTCCACCGAGGCGGTGATGAAGCTCGTCACGAAGCCGGCGAGGATGCCGCCCGCCATCAGCGGCACGACGACGCGCTGCAGGGTGCGCCGGCGCGAGGCGCCGAGGCTCTCGGCCGCCTCCTCGAGCGAGACGTGGAGCTGCTGCAGCGCCGCCGTGCAGGCGCGCACCGCGTAGGGGAGCCGGCGGACCGAGTACGCGATCGGCAGGATGATCCAGCTCGCAGCCAGCGGGCCGCCGAGCCAGGGCACCTCGACGCCGCGGAAGAGGCGCAGGTAGCCGATGCCCAGCACCACGCCCGGGATGGCGAGCGCGGCCGTCGCCGCGAGGTCGAGCAGCTGCCGGCCGGGAAGGCGCGTGCGCAGGACGAGATAGGCGATCGCGGTGCCGAGGACGACGTCCACGCCCGCGGCGAGCCCCGCGTACAGCAGCGTGTTCACGATCATCCCGGACGAGTTGGCGAGCACCGTGGCGTAGTTCGCGGTCGTGAACTGCTCGGGCACGACCGTGTAGCTCCACACCTTGGAGAACGAGAGGAGCAGGATGCCGAGGTGGGGCGCGAGGACGAGCGCGAGCACGAAGCCGATCCAGCCGTAGGCGAGCACCGCCTGCGCGCGCGTGAGCCGGCGGCGCTCGCCCGCCGCCCCGCCGCGCTGCACCGTCGCGTAGTCGCGCCCGCGGAGCGCCCGCGCCGCGAGCCACATGGCGAGCATCGAGAAGCCGACCATGATCACGCTGATCACGTAGCCGAGCGGATCCTCGATGCCGAGCGAGGTAATGCGCAGGTACGCCTGCGGCGCCAGCATGTTGGTGACATTGAGCACGAGCGGCGTGCCGAGGTCGTCGAAGACCTTGACGAACACCAGCGACGCGCCCGCGACGTAGCCGGGCATGGCGAGCGGGAACACGACCCGGCGGAAGAGGCGGAAGCCGTGCGCGCCGAGGTTCTGCGCCGACTCCTCCATCGCCGCGTCGATGTTGGCGAGCGCCGCCGAGAGGTTGAGCAGGATGAACGGGAAATAGTGCAGCGCCTCGACGAAGATGACGCCGTTCAATCCCTCCATGAACGGTACGGTCACCCCGAGCGCGTCGCCGAGGAGGAGGTTCACCGACCCGTTGCGCCCGAAGATGAGCTGCATCGCCACGGCGCCGACGAACGGCGGCATGACGAGCGGCAGCACGCCCAGGGTCTGCACGAGCAGCGCGCCGCGCAGCCGGAAGCGCGCGGTGAAGTAGGCGACCGGCACGGCGATCGCCGAGGCCAGGACGACCGACGCGGCCGCCACGTACAGGCTGTTCCAGAAGGATTCGCGCAGCAGCGAGACGCCGAAGAAGGCGCCGAAGTGCGCGAGGGTGAGGCCGCCGTCGGCGTCGGCGAACGCGATCCAGACGACCGCGAGCACCGGCACGACGAGGAACGCGGCGAGGAAGAGCGCGATCGCGCCGGCGACCGCGGCCTGGGCGCTCGAGACGCGGCCGCTCACCGCCGGGCCGCCGCGAGGGCGAGCCGCGCCTTCGCGGCGCCGCCGCGGGCCGGGCTCACTTCACCGTCGCCGCGGCCTGGCTGGCGAGCTCGACGGCGCGCGCGTAGTTCTGCTTCGCCTCGGTGGACCAGTGCTCCTCGAGCGCGGTCACCCGCTTCGCGGTCTGGGCGTCCTTCTTGGTCGCGCGGAACATGGCGAGAAAGCCCTTGTCCTTCGCCTTCGCCTCGTCCACGACCGGCGTGTAGGCCGCCGCGCGCGCCTCCGCGAGCAGCCGCTCGCCCTGCGGATTGGGCTTCGCCGCGAGCTTCGCCGCCGCGTCGTTGATCGCCCTGGCCGCGGCCACGAGCTCCTTGTGGCGGAAGGTGATCGTCTGGTCGAAGAGCGAGGAGACGAGGTAGTAGCGCTCTTCGGAGAGGTTCGCGTCGAAGTTCACCTTCGGCTTGATCGTCCCGGCGTAGGGGTTCGGGAAGCCCTTCGGGGCGTGCTCGTAGGTCTTGGGCAGCACGGGCAGGCGGCTCACCTTCGGGTCGAGGAGCACGAGCTGCCCTTCCTCCGACAGCGTGAACGCGATGAAGCGCTTGCCGAGCTCCGGGCTCTTCGCGCCGGCGATGAGCCCGATGTTCGCCGGGACGATCGCGGTGACCGAGGGGTACACGAACTCGACCGGGAAGCCGTTCGCCTTCGCCGCGAGGCCGAAGAAGTCGATGACGAGGCCGATGCCGTACTGGCCGTTCGACACCCCCTCCGGCACGCCGAAGCTGCGCTCGGTGATCGCGGCCGAGTTGCCGGCGATGCGCAGCAGCTGCGACCAGCCCTTCTCCCAGCCCTCGCCCTGCAGGATGGTCTCGACGGTGAGGTGGGTCGTGCCCGACCGCGAGGGCGACGAGGTGGCGACGTGGCCGAAGTAGACGGGCTTCGCGAGGTCCGCCCACTCGCGCGGCTCGGGCAGGCGGTTCGCCTTGAGGTAGCGCGTGTTCCACATGATCCCGTAGCCGGCGAGCGCCTGCCCGCGGTAGTAGCCCTCGGGGTCGTTCACCGGATAGTTGCCGATCTTCGCCGGGATGCCCGGCACGCCGGGATCGTACTTCTCGAGGAGCCCGTCCTTGGCGAGCACCTCGAACGCGTCGGGCGCGCTCGCCCAGAACACGTCGGGACGGCTGCCGGGCGCGAGCTCGCGCACGTAGGCGACGCCGGCGACGGTGTTCTTGTTGAGGATCTCGAGCTTCACGCCGGGGTTCCTCGACTCGAACGCCTTCCTGTAGGCGTCGGTGAGCTCCTTCGGGAAGGAGGTGACGACGGTGACCTGCTGCGCGGACGCGAGCGGCGCGGCGAGGGCCGCGGCCGCGGCGAGCGCGACGGCGGCGCGACGGAGTCTCTGCGGCATCGTTCGTTCCCCCTGCTGCGCCGGCTTCGCCCCCGGCGTCGTGTCCGGCCCGCGCGGGGCCCTACTGCTTCGGCTCCGTGGGCTTCGCCGCGGGCGCGGCCGCCGGCATGATCTCGAACACCTGCACCACCTTGCGCACGCCGGCCGTCTGGCGCGCGACGCGCGTGGCGACGTCGGCTTCCTTCTGCGTGAGCAGCCCCATCAGGTACACCGCGCCCGCCTCGGTGACGACCTTGACGTGCAGCGGGTTGACGCCCTCGGCGCCGACGAGCCGCGCCTTCACCTGGCTGGTGAGGTAGGCGTCGTTCGAGCGGCTCGCGAGCGAGCTCGCCGGACCGACCGCGAGCTCGTTGGTGACCGAGCGCACGTCGGCGACGCCGGCGGCGATGCGCTCGGCCTCGGCGCGCACCTCCTCGGTGGCGGCCTCGCCGGTGAGCAGGACGTTGCGGTTGAAGCTCGTGACGTTCACGTGGACCCTGTCCTTGAAGCGGTCGTTGATCCGTCCCGCGACCGTCCACTCGATGCGCTCGTCGGCCGCCATCACGTCGGGCAGTCGCCGGTCGCTGGCGACCATCGCGCCGCCCGCGGCCGCGCCGCCGATGACGGCGGCCGCGCAGCCGCCGAGGATCGCGGCCGCGCCGAGCGCGGCCGCCACCAGGATGAGCTTGGTCCGTTTCATTCGTTCCCCAGGAGGAGGGTGTCGATGCCGTCGCACAGGCAGTGCAGCGTGAGCAGATGCACCTCCTGGATGCGCGCGGTGTTGGCGTGCGGCACGCACACGTGCGCGTCGCCGGCGGCGAGCATCGCGCCGATCGCGCCGCCGCCCCGGCCGGTGAGCGCGACGACGCGCATGTCGCGCTCGTGCGCCGCTGCGATCGCGGCGACCACGTTCTTCGAGTTGCCGGAGGTGGAGATCGCGAGCAGCACGTCGCCGGGCTGGCCGAGCGCCAGCACCTGCTTCGAGAACACCTGGTTGTAGTCGTAGTCGTTCGCGATCGAGGTGAGCGTCGAGGTGTCGGTCGTGAGCGCCATCGCCGCGAGCCCCGGGCGCTCGCGCTCGAAGCGGTTCAGCAGCTCCGCCGCGAAGTGCTGCGAGTCGGCCGCCGAGCCGCCGTTGCCGCACGCGAGGATCTTCCCTTCGGCCAGCAGGCACTTCACCATCAGGTCCACCGCGCGCGCGATCGGCGCGGCGAGCGCGTCGGCCGCGGCGAGCTTCGTCTGGGCGCTCGCCGCGAAGTGGCCGCGGATGCGCGCGTCGAGATCCATGCGTGCGGTGTGCTCCGGGTTGCCGTCGGGGACGCCGGCGCGATTCTATCACCCGGTGGCGGCGCGGCCGTGATGTCGGCCGGCGACGACGCGCGGCGCCCGCGCGCGGTCACTCGAGATAGACCTCGAACTCGATGCGCTGCCGCGGATTCGGGTGCTCGCGCACGCGCGACACGCGCGCGCGCAGCGGCTCGCCCCGGTCGAGCGCCCAGGCGACCGCGGCGTTCTCGGCGCGGGGCACATAGCCGAGCACGTGGCCGCGCCACTCGACGCGCACCGCGTTGGCGTCGTGCGGGTTCGCCGGCTCGCGGACGAGCGCGAGCGGGTCGCCGACGCGGATCGCGGCGAACACCGCGGGCGCCTCGTGGTAGCGGAACCCGGCGAGCGGCGAGCTCTGCACGAGGAAGCGCACCTCGCCGCCGCCGGCCAGAGCGCAGGCGGCGGCGAGCGCCAGCGCGGCGAGCGCGCGCTCACGCGGCGAACGCATCGCGGATCCACTGCACCGCGTCGGGCGCCAGCCGGTCGAGCACGACCACGTCGAACCGGCACGGACGCTCCGGCTTCCCGGCGAGGAAGTGGCTCGCGGCGGCGACGATGCGCTCGCGCTTGGCGCGCGTGACGCTCGCGGCCGCCCCGCCGAACGCCGCGCTCGAGCGGTAGCGCACCTCGGCGAACACGAGCGCCGGGCCGTCGGCGAGGACGAGGTCGATCTCGCCCAGGCGGCAGCGGTAGTTGCGCGCCACGACCCGCAGGCCCTGGCGCTCCAGGAACGCCGCGGCGAGGTCCTCGGCGCGCGCGCCGTCCGCGGCGTTCTTCAACGCGACTCCCGCGCGGCGGCGCTTGCTGCGCCGGGACGGCCCGCGCACAATCGGCGCGACGCGCGGTGCGCGCGGCGAAGGAGGTTGCGGCGGTGGCGACGGGAGAGGCGCATCGGGGCCCCGCGGGCGGGCGCGGCCGATTATATGTGGTGGCCACGCCGATCGGGAACCTCGCGGACGTGACGCTGCGCGCGCTCGAGACGCTGCGCGCGGCCGACGCGGTGCTCGCCGAGGACACCCGCACGACCGCGCAGCTCCTCGCCCGGCACGGCATCCGCGCGAAGCTGCGCGCCCTGCACGGGCACAACGAGGCCGCGGCGGCGCAATCGGTGCTCGCGGCGCTCGCGGCGGGCGAGACGCTCGCGCTCGTCTCCGAGGCGGGCACGCCCGGGATCTCGGACCCGGGCGCGCGGCTGGTGCGGCGCGTGCGCGCGGCGGGGTTCGACGTCGTGCCGATCCCGGGCCCGAGCGCGCTCGCCGCCGCGCTCTCGGTTTCGGGCGTCGACGGGCCGTTCGCGTTCGTTGGCTTCCTGCCGGCGAAGGACGCGGCGCGCCGCGCGGAGATCGGGCGCTGGCGCGACTTCCCGCACGCGCTCGTCTTCTACGAGGCGCCGCACCGCGTGCGTGCGACGCTCGGTGATCTTGCTGCGATCCTCGGCGCATCGCGCGAGGTGGTGATCGCGCGCGAGCTCACGAAGATGTTCGAGCAGGTGCACGCGTGCGCGCTCGGCGAGGCCGCGGACTGGATCGCGGCGGATCCGAACCGGGAGCGGGGCGAGTTCGTGCTCGTCGTCGCGGCGCCGGGCGAGGCGCGCGGGCGTGACGCGGCCGAGGCCGAGCGGGTGCTCGCGATCCTCGCCGCCGAGCTGCCGGTGAAGCAGGCGGCGAAGCTCGCGGCGGCGATCACCGGGGCGGCGAAGAACGCGCTCTACGAACGCGCGCTCGCGATCAAGCGCGCGGCCGACGCCGAGGGCCACCCGGGCGAGCCGTGAGCACCGCGCGGCCTGGTCGCTCGCTGCCGCTCCCGGCTCCGGGTCGCCGGCGTGGGAAAATGCGGCCATGGAAACGCTGACCATCGCCCGCCCCGACGACTGGCACCTGCACCTGCGCGACGGCGCGCAGATGGCGGACGTGCTGCCCGACACGGCGCGCCGGTTCGCGCGCGCGATCGTGATGCCCAACCTGAGGCCGCCGGTGACGACGGTCGCGGCTGCGGCCGCCTATCGCGACCGCATCCTCGCGGCGCTGCCGCGCGGTACGGCGTTCGAGCCGCTGATGACGCTCTACCTCACCGACAACACGGCGCCCGCGGAGATCGCCAGGGCGAAGGCGAGCGGGTTCGTGCACGCGGTCAAGTACTACCCGGCCGGCGCGACGACGAACTCCGACTCGGGTGTCACCGCGCTCGAGCGGGCCTTCCCGGCGATCGAGGCGATGGCGAGGCACGACGTGCCGCTGCTCCTGCACGGCGAGGTCACCACGCCGGGCGTCGACGTGTTCGACCGCGAGAAGGTCTTCGTCGAGACCGTGCTCGCCGAGATCCGCCGCCGCTTCCCGGGCTTGCGCGTCGTGCTCGAGCACATCACCACCCGCGAGGCGGTCGAATTCGTGGCGGCGGCGCCGGCGAACGTCGCCGCGACGGTCACCGCGCACCACCTCCTCTACAACCGCAACGCGATTTTCCAGGGCGGCATCCGCCCGCACTGGTATTGCCTGCCGGTGCTGAAGCGCGAGACGCACCGCCAGGCGCTCGTGGCCGCGGCGACGAGCGGCGATCCCAAGTTCTTCCTCGGCACCGACAGCGCCCCGCACGCGAAGCACGCGAAGGAGCACGCCTGCGGCTGCGCGGGCTGCTACACGGCCTGCGCCGCGCTCGAGCTCTATGCGCAGGCGTTCGAGGCCGCGGGCGCCCTCGACCGGCTCGAGGCGTTCGCGAGCTTCCACGGCGCGGATTTCTACCGTCTGCCGCGCAACCGGGGCACGGTGACACTCGTGAAGGCGCCGTGGCAAATCCCGGCCGAGCTCGCGTTCGGCGGCGAGACGCTGGTGCCGCTCGCCGCCGGGGAGCGGCTCCCGTGGCGCCTCGCGGCCTAGCCACGGCGCCCGCCTGGGACCGCGGGCGCCTCCTCGCGTCGCCCTTCTTCGCTTCGCTCGCGCCGGCGCTCGCGGCGCTGCCCGCGGACCGCTTCCCCTCGCTCGACGACTTGAACCGCGTGGCGCGCGCGCGTCCCGCGACGAGCGGCGGCGGCGCGCCGATCCGCTTCGTCGCTGCGAGCGCGCCGCGCGCCGCGGACTACGAGCTCGGGATCTGGCACGAGGGCGCCGTGCCGACCCGGCCGGGCAACCTGCACGACCTCTTCAACGCGCTCGTGTGGCTCGTCTTCCCGCGCACGAAGGCGGTGCTCAACGCGCGCCACGTGCAAGAAATCTCGGCGCGGGCCGGCGAGCGCGAGCGCGGCACCGCGCGCGACGTGCTCACGCTCTTCGACGAGGGCGGGATCCTCGTCGCCTGCGCCGACCCTTCGCTCGCCGCCCTGCTCACCGGCTTTCGCTGGCGGGAGCTCTTCTGGGAGCGCCGCTGCGAAGTCGGCCGCGCCATGCGCTTTCGCGTCTTCGGCCACGCCATCCACGAAAAGGCGGTCGCGCCGTTTCGCGGCATCACGGCCAAGGCCCTGATCGTTCCCGTGAGCGCGGCCGAACTCGCGGCGCCCCTCGAGGCCGAGCTCGCGCTGCTCGATGCGCGCGCCGCGGAGCATTTCGCGCAGCCCGACGCGCTCGCCTCGACGCGGAGCCTCGCGCCGCTGCCGGTGCTCGGCATCCCGGGCTGGACGCCCGAGAACGCGGATGCGGCGTACTACGACGACACCGGCCAGTTCCGTCCGGGGCGGACGCGAAACACCGCGTAACGGTTGTTACCGCGGCGAAAGGCATCGGCGGCGCGCGGCGCGTAGTCTTGCCCAACGGGAAACGCCCGCCGCTTGCGATGCCCCGCCTCGTTCTCGCACTCTTCGCCACTGCCGCGTTCCTCGGCGCGCCGGCTGCGCCTGCCGCCGACCTCGGGCCGCGCGCGCGACCCGGCCCCGAGCGCGTCGCGGTCCTCGCCGCCGAGTGGCACGACGCGGCGCGCGACCGCACGCTCCCGGTGAAGCTCTACGTCCCGCAGGGCGCGGGCCCGTTCCCGGTGATCCTGTTCTCGCACGGACTGGGCGGAACGCGCGACGCCGGCCGCGAATGGGCGGCGCATTGGGCGAGCCACGGTTACTTCGTCGTCGCGCTCCAGCACCCGGGCAGCGACGCCTCGCTCTGGCGCGGCGCGCGCTCGCGCGACGAGGCCGTGCGCGGCCTGCGCGAGGGCATGACGCCGCACCAACTGCTCGCGCGCGCCGGCGACGTCCGCTTCGCGCTCGACGAGCTCGCGCGCCGGCGCGACGCCGGGGATCCTGCCGTTGCGGCTGCCAACCTCGCACGCGTCGGCATCAGCGGCCACTCGTTCGGCGCGCAGACGACGCAGGCGGTCGCCGGCGAGCGCTTTCCGGTGCCGGTGAGCCTCGCCGAGCCGCGCCTCGCCGCCGCGATCGCGTTCAGTCCCTCGGCGCGCGGCCCCGAGGCCGCATGGCCCGAGCGGTTCGGCGGCATCGCGATCCCCTTCTTCGCCATCACCGGCACGCGCGACGGCGACGTCGCCGGCACCGGCGCCACGCCGGAGAACCGGACGCTGCCGTTTCGCCACATGTCGCCGCCCGACAAATATCTCCTGGTGCTGGAAGGCGCCGACCACATGGTGTTCGGCGGTCGGCCCGGGCTGTGGCGCGCCGCGTCGGCAGAGGAGGCGGCGCAGGGCCGCGTGGTCAAAGCGGCGACGCTGGCGTTCTGGGACGCCTACCTCAAGGCCGACGGTGCTGCGCGCGCTTGGCTCGCCGGCGGTGCGTTCGCGGCGGCCCTCGGCGACGCGGGCCGGTTCGACGCGAAGTAAGCGCGCTCGAAGCGCGTACAATGCAGCTTGCGAAGTCGGCCAGGCAGCCGCTGGCGGTCGTGAACCGTCAGAGGAAAGTCCGGGCTCCACAGAGCGGGATGCCGGCTAACGGCCGGGCGCCGTGAGGCGACGGAAAGTGCAACAGAAAACACACCGCCGATGGCCGATCCGCCGGACTGCGCGACCGCGCAGTCTCGTCGCCCGCGCGGGTGCGAGAGCGCCTGCGGCGTGGCGGGACGGAGGATCGGCTCAGGCAAGGGTGAAATGGTGAGGTAAGAGCTCACCGCGGCCCTGGCAACAGGGCTGGCTGGCAAACCCCATCCGGAGCAAGACCAAATAGGCAGGCCCCGTGCGCCGCTCGCGCGGCGCGCGTAAGGGTGGCTCGCCCGAGCCTGCGGGTTGGTTGCTCGAGCCCCGGGGCGACCCGGGGCCTAGACGAATGGCTGCTGCGGGAGCGCGAGCTCCCGACAGAACCCGGCTTATCGGCCGGCTTCGCCCCTTCTCTTCGCCGCGCGCTTCAGGCCGCGGGGATCGCGTGCGCCTGCACCGCGACGATCGCTTTCGCCTGGTTGAAGTCGGGCGCGTAGCCGCAGCCGTAGAGGCAGGCCGCGAGCTCGTTCAGGATCGGCGGCGGCGCCGCGGCGCGGCCGTCCACCACGCGTCGCACATAGGCCGCGGTCGTCCTGGCATCGACCGATTCGGGCAGCGCCGCGTCCTCGGGGGCGCCCGCCTGCTCGAAGAGCGTCCGCGCCGCGCCCTGGTCGATGTGCTCGATGCGCGGGCGCTGGCGCGGGTTCGCGTAGGGCTCGCCCTCGGTCCCCTGCAGGATGAGCGCCGTCTCGCCGCTCGCGAGCAGGAAGTCGCGCAGCCGCGCGTAGTACCCGGGGTGGGTCACGCCGATCACGCGCAGGCCCTCGCCCGCGAACGGGTCTACGAGCTTCGCCAGCGTGTGCGCGGTGTTGCGCACGCCGAGCCGGCTGCGCAGCGCGAGCAGGTTGGCGAGCCCCGGGGCGAAGACGCCGGTGGGCACGAACACGAGGTCGCCGCGGTCGAGCGCCGCTTGCGCCTGCGCGTGCGTCGCCGAGGGCAGGATGCCGAGCTCGCGCAGGACGTGGGCGGTGGTCACGCGGCCGTGCCCCTCGAGCGAGCCGTGGACGAGGACGGGCACGCCGAGCCGGTGCGCGAGCAACGCCACGAGCGCCGTGAGGTTCGGCTGGCGGCGCGCGCCGTTGTAGCTCGGGATCACGATGGGGCGCGCCTCGCCCGCGGGCGGCCGCAGGCGCAGCACCCGCTCGCAGGCGGCCTCGTAGGCGCCGAGGAGCTCGGCGAGCGACTCGCCCTTCATGCGCAGCGCGACGAGGAGCGCGCCGAGCTCGAGCTCGGGCACGCCGCCGTCGAGCATCGCGCCGAAGAGCGATCTCGCGGCGTCCGCCGGCAGGTCGCGGAACACACCGGCGTCGGGCGTGATCTGCCGAAGATGCTGCGAATAGGTCACCGCACCCCTCCTCGTCCGGGGGCAGGCGCGCCTGCCCTGAGGCGAGGTTAGCAATGCGTGTGCCACGCGCTTCGTGCGGTGGCGAGCGCCGTTCGCACGATCACGACAGGGCGAAACGCACGGCGCCCGCCGTCGCGGCGCACATGGCTGGTGCGCGCGCCGCTCCCGGATGGGGCGCCGGTCAGGCCGCGGGCGCGAGCGCCCGCTTGCGGAGAACGAGCAAGGGGGATATGCGAGGGCGACGGGCGGAGGAGGGGCCCCGGCGCGCGCCGGGGCTCCGACCCCGGAGTCGTTCGCCGCGGCAGGCGCCCGCGGGCCGTAAACGCGCGGTTCATCCGCCGTCGGTCGCCGACCGTGACGGTGCGGCTGGCCGCCTGCCGCTCCCCCCTTGCAGATCCCCCCTAAGTCAGGGGAGCGCCCGCTCGACTTCGGCGAGCACCTGCTCGGGCGCGAGGTCGTTCATGCATCGGAAGTGCCCCAGCGGGCACTCCCGCTTGAAACACGGGCTGCAAGGGATCGCGATGCGCGCGATGCGCGCCGGGCCGAGGGGCGGCGTGTGCTCGGGGCTCGAGGAGCCGTAGAGCGCGACGAGGGGCAGTCCGAGCGCGGCGGCGATGTGCATCAGGCCGGAATCGTTGGTCACCGCGACGCTCGCCACCGACAGGACGTCGATGGCGCTCGCGAGGTCCATCGCGCCGCAGAGGTTCCGCGCTGCGCCGTCCGCGGCCGCCGCGATCTCCTCGCCGAGCGCGCGCTCCTTGGGCGAGCCGACGAGCCAGACGGCGAAGCCGCGCGCGGCGAGCAGCCGGGCGAGCGCCGCGAAGTGCCGCGCCGGCCAGCGCTTGGCGGGCCCGTATTCCGCTCCAGGCGCGAAGACCGCGACCGGCCGCGAGCGGTCGAGCCCGAAGTGCGCGAGCGCGGCGTCGCGGTTCGCCGCGTTGACCGCGAGGCGCGCCGGCGCGAGCGGCCGGTGCACCGGCTCGCCCGGCGCCTCCGCGAGCTGCGCGTAGCGCTCGGCCATGAGCGGCAGGCCCCTGCGGTCGAGCCGGTGGACGCGGTTGAGGAGGACGCCGCGCGCCTCGCCGACGAAACCCGTGCGCACCGGGATGCGTGCGAAGAAGGGCACCAGTGCCGACTTGAACGTGTTCGGCAGGACGATCGCCTCGTCGTAGCCGCGCGCGGCGAGGGACCGGCCGAGCCGCCAGCGCTCCGCGAGCCGCAGCTCGCCGTGGGCGAAGGGCGAGACGATGGTCGCGGCGATCTCCGGCATGCGCTCGAGCACCGGTTTCGTCCACGCCGGCGCGAGCGCCTCCAGCACGAGGCCCGCATGCTTCGCGTGCAGGCGCGCGAGCAGCGGCTGGGCGAGGAGCGTGTCGCCGATCCAGCTCGGCGCGACGATGAGGATGCGGGGCATCGCGTCCCGGGGCGCCGGCGGCGCGCGCCGTCAATGCCCGCGAGGGGCCTCGCCCTTGTAGACGTAACGGGTGCCGCAGTAGGGGCAGAGGAGCTCGCCCGCCTTCGCCACGTCGAGGAAGACGCGCGGGTGCATGCTCCAGACCGGCGTGCCCGGCATCGGGCAGTGCACCGGGAGGTCGCGCGCGGTCACCTCGACCACGCGCGGCGCCTGGCGTTCCGGGGCGCCCATCACTTCCTGCCTTTCTTCGCTTTCTTCGGCGCGGCCTTCGCGTCCGCGACCGGCGTGAGCCACGACCGGTATTTCGCGTTCTTGCCGTTCACGACGTCGAAGAACGCTTTCTGGATCTTCGTCGTCATGGCCCCGCGCTTGCCGACGCCGATCTGGCGGCCGTCCACCTCGCGGATCGGCGTGACCTCCGCCGCGGTGCCGGTGAAGAAGAGCTCGTCGGCGATGTAGAGGTCGTCGCGCGTCAGGCGCCTGGCGACCACCGGCATGCCGAAGAGGTCCTCGACCAGCGTGTGCACGGTAGCGCGCGTGATGCCGGTGAGCGCCGAGGCGATCTCGGGCTCGTAGATGCGGCCGTTCTTCACCATGAAGAGGTTCTCGCCCGCGCCCTCGGCGACGAAGCCGTCCACGTCGAGGAGCAGCCCCTCGTCGTAGCCGTGGTCGATCGCCTCGGCGTTGGCGAGGATCGAGTTGGCGTAGGTGCCCGAGTACTTCGCGCGGCACATCGACACGTTCACGTGGTGGCGCGCGTAGGACGAGGTCTTGACGCGGATCCCCTTCTCGAGCCCCTCCGCGCCGAGGTAGGCGCCCCACGGCCAGGCGGCGATCGCGACGTGCACCTTCGCGCCCTTGGGGGAGACGCCCATCTTCTCCGAGCCGTAGAACGCGATCGGCCGCAGGTAGCAGCTCGCGAGCCCGTTCGCGCGCACGACCTCGCGCTGCGCCTCGTTCAGCTCCTCGCGCGAGTAGGGGATCTTCATCATGTAGATGTGCGCGGAGTTGAAGAGCCGGTCGGTATGCTCGCGCAGCCGGAAGATCGCCGTGCCGATCGCGGTGTCGTAGGCGCGCACCCCTTCGAAGACCGCGAGCCCGTAGTGCAGCGAGTGGGTGAGGACGTGGGTCGTCGCGTCGCGCCAGGGCACGAGCTTGCCGTCATACCAGATCCAGCCGTCGCGGTCGGCCATCGACATCGTCGTTCTCCGTCTTGTGCGCAAGGGTCGAATCGCGAATTCTAGCGGAAGCCGCTCGAGGCGCCGCGCGCGCGCCGCCCGCGGCGCTTCAGCCGGCCGCGCGCCGGCCGAAGCGCCGCTCGAGGCGCTCGAGCACGTTCGGGGTGCGCGGCGGCGCGGCGAGGAGGCCGAGCGCGACGCCGAGCGCGTTCGCGACCATGTCCGCGGGGTCCATCCGCCGGTACGGGGTGAGCGCCTGGAGGAGCTCGATGCCGGCGCCGAGCGCGACGAGCGCCGCCGCGGCGACGAGGCCGCGGCGCGCGCCGCCGAGCTGCGCGAACCACAGCATCAGGAACGCGTAGGTGACGAGATGCTCGAGCTTGTCGGTGTGCTCGCCGGGCGGCGCGGGGAGCGGCGCGAGCGAGAGCCACACCACCGCGGCGACCAGGGCGAGCCCGGCGGCGAACCAGACGCGGCGCAGGCGTGCCGGCGCGGTCCCGGCGTCAGGCGCCGCCAAACACCGCCTCCCACAGCGCGCGCGTCGCCGCGACCTGGCGCTCCACCTCGGCGAGGGGCACGCGCGCGTACTCAGCCCCGCGCAGGCGCAGCACGTGCTGGCGCTTGCGGTAATCGCGGTAGGCCTCGGCGACCTCGAGCGCCAGGTCGTGCGGCACCAGCCCCACGGCGCCGGCGATGCGCAACAGCGTGATGTTGCCGAGGTTGCCGGTGAGCTCCCAGTGGTCGCGCGAACGCGCGAGCACGAGATACTGCACGATGAACTCGATGTCCACCATGCCGCCGCGGTCGTGCTTCAGGTCGAAGAGCCCGGTGGGATTCGGATGGCCGTCGGCCATGCGGCGACGCATGGCGAGCACGTCCTCGCGCAGCTTCGCCAGATCGCGCTCGGCGGTGAGGATGTCGCGGCGCAGCGCCTCGAAGAGGCCGCCGATCGCGGCGTCGCCGGCGACGAAGCGCGCGCGCGTGAGCGCCTGGTGCTCCCACGTCCACGCCGACTCGAGCTGGTAGCGGCGGAAGCCCGCGAGCGACGAGACGATCAGCCCGCCTTCGCCGCTCGGCCGCAGGCGGAAGTCGGTCTCGAAGAGCACCCCCGCCGCGGTGCGGCTCGAGAGCCAGGTGGTCATGCGGTGCACGAGCCGGGCGTAGTTCTCGGTGGCCGCCTCGTGCGGGTCGTCGTAGAGGAACACGAGGTCGAGGTCGGAGGCGTAGCCGAGCTCCTTGCCGCCGAGCTTGCCGTAGCCGATCACCGCGAAGCGCGGCGATTCGATGTGGCGTGTGCGCACCTGCCGCCAGGCGAGGCCGAGCGACTCGGCGATCACCAGGTCGGCGGCGAGCGAGAGGTGGTCGGCGAGGCGCTCGACGGTGAGGAGTCCCGCCAGGTCCTGGGCGAGCAGGCGGAACACCGCGGCGTGGTGCAGCTCGCGCATGAGGTCCATCTGGCGCTCGGTGTCGCCCTCGTGCTCGCGCATCGTGGCGGCGAGCTGGTGGGAGAACTCGATCCAGTCGGGCGTCGCGTGCAGGATGCGCTCGTCGAGGAGCTCGTCGAGCAGGATCGGGTGGCGCGCCAGGTACTCGGCGGCCCACGGCGAGGTGCCGACCAGGTTCGCGACGCGCTCGAGCGCGTGCGGATTCTCGTTGAGGAGCGCGAGGTAGGCGGCGCGCTTGCCCACCGCCTCCACGAGATCGAGCGAGCGCGCGAGCGTCACGTCGGGCGCCGCGGTGCGCGCGGCGCAGTCCACGATGCGCGGCACGAGGGCGTCGACGCGCTCCTGGCTC
>JAOAEA010000041.1 GCA_026417035.1 Burkholderiales bacterium | reverse complement strand
GTGCATGGCCGTGTGCCCGGTCGACTGCTTCTACCGCCAGGAGGACGGCGTGGTCCTGCACGACAAGGACCTCTGCATCGGCTGCGGCTACTGCTTCTACGCCTGCCCGTTCGGCGCGCCGCAGTTCCCGCAGGCCGGCGCCTTCGGCCTGCGCGGCAAGATGGACAAGTGCACGTTCTGCGCGGGCGGCCCGGAGGGCAACAACACCGCCGACGAGTACCGCAAGTACGGCGCGAACCGGATCGCCGAGGGCAAGCTGCCCGCCTGCGCGGAGATGTGCGCGACCAAGGCGCTGCTCGGCGGCGACGGCGACGTCATCGCCGACATCTACCGGCAGCGCGTCTTCGTGCGCGGCAAGGGCGCCGAGGTGTGGGGCTGGGGCACGGCGTACGGCCCGCCGAAGGGCGGCCAGCCGGCGCCGCAGCCGACGGGAGGGAAGTCATGAGGCGAGCCATCCGCGTGACGCTGGTGGCGGCGATCGCGGCAGCCGCGGGGCTCGGCCTCGCCGGCTGCGGCGAGGAGCAGAAGGTCACCGTCTACCAGCAGGGCAAGTACAAGGGCAAGCCGGACGCCCCGCCGTGGGACTCGCCGCAGTGGGGCGGCAAGCAGGCCGCCTGGGAGACCGAGGTGAACCGGCGCACCCTCAACCAGAACGAATACGTCCGCGTGGGACAGGGAGGCTGACGTGAGCGCCACGAAACTGACGGCGGCGCTCGCCGCTGCGGCGCTGCTCGCGCTCGCCCAGGGCGCGGCCGCGCAGCAGCCCGCGGCGCCGAAGCCGGAGCCTGCCCCGTCGGCGGCGGAGCAGAAGGCGGCAGCATCGCAGACGACCGCGGCGCCGGCCACCGCTGCGGCGCCCCCGGCCTCCGTCGCGCCGGGCGCGGCCGAGCTCAAGGACGCGCGGGCGATGGTGCTGCAGGACCAGCGCCAGCCGCTCAACAACGCGCCGGTGTGGAGCGAGGTCCGCTCGGGCGTGCCGCAGTACACCTCGATCCCGGGCCGCGAGGCGGGGATCCTCATCCAGAGCTCCGGCGAAACCTGGCGGGAGGCGCGCGTCCCCATCGCGTTCTGGGGCGGCATCCTCGTCGCGCTGGCGGTGCTCGGGCTCGCGGGCTTCTACCTCCTCAAGGGGACGATGACCGTCGAGTCGCGGTCCACCGGCCGGCTCATCCAGCGCTTCACGCCCGCAGACCGCTACGCGCACTGGCTGATGGCGATCGCCTGGGTGATCCTCGGGATCACGGGGCTCATCCTGTCGCTTGGCAAGTCGGTGCTCCTGCCGGTGATCGGCTACACGCTCTTTTCCTGGCTCGCGACGGCCGCGAAGAACCTGCACAACTTCGTCGGTCCGATCCTGATCGTCGCGATCCCGTGGATGTTCATCCGGTTCGTGCGCCACAACGGCATCGGCGTCGAGGACGTGAAGTGGTTCCTGAACATCGGGAACTACTTCAAGGGACACGAGTACCCGTCGGGCAAGTTCAATGCCGGCGAGAAGATCGTGTTCTGGCTGCTCCTCGTGGTGCTCTCCACCGTGCTCCTCGTGACCGGGCTGGTGCTCAACTTCCCGAACTTCGGCCAGACGCGCCAGACGATGCAGCTCATGAACATCATCCACATGGCGTCGGCCTACGTGGCGATCGCGCTCGCGTGCGTGCACATCTACCTCGGGACGCTCGGCATGGCCGGCGCCTACAAGGCGATGCGCTACGGCTACGTGGACGAGACGTGGGCCGAGCACCACCACAAGCGCTGGTACGACGACGTGAAGGCGGGCAAGGCGCGGGAGAAGTTCGTCTCGCGCGACCAGGTGCCCGCCGAGGTATGGACGGAGATCGAGGGCGCGGCGCGTCCCGCCGCTGCCTGAAAGGAAGAGGACCCATGAAGAAGATCGGAATCGCCGCCGCCGGGGCGCTCGCCATCGCCGCGGGCACGGCCTTCGCCAAGCTGCCCGACCCCACGCCGGAGCAGGCCGCCAAGGCGGCCGAGGCGAAGGCCAAGGCCGACTGGTCGAACAAGGTGGCCGCCTACCAGCTGTGCCTGTCGGAGAACGCGGTGGCCGAGAAGTACGCCAAGCAGATGAAGGCGGCGGGCAAGACCGCGAACGTCGCGCCGACGCCATGCACCGATCCCGGGCCATTCCAGGCCGCGGGCGCGCCGGCGCAGACCGCAGCGGCAGCGCCCGCGGCCCCGGCAGGCGCGGCCGCCAAGGCGGCTGCCGCGCCCGCCGCAGCCGCCCCGGCGAAGAAATAAGGCGCCGCCGTCAGAGCGGCCGCGGGCCCGCGAGGCAGGCGGGCCGGGCCGGCGTGGTGATCTCGAAAAGGGGCTTGGCATGAGAGGAGCTGTGGTCTGCGCCGCCACGGCGCTCGCGCTTGCCGCGTGCGCCGTGCACGAGCTGAAGGACGACAAGCCGCGTCTTTCCAAGCTGCCGCCGATCGTCAGCCCGGCGGACAATCCCACGACCCCTGAGAAGGTCGCGCTCGGTGCGAAGCTGTGGATCGATCCGCGGCTCTCGGGAAGCGGGAAGATGGCATGCACGAGCTGCCACCTGCGCGAGAAGGGCTGGACGGACGGGCTCGTGCTCTCGCGTCGCGACAACGGCGACATGAACACCCGGCACACACCCACCATGTACAACGTGGGCTACCTGGAGAGCTTCTATTGGGACGGCCGCGCGCCGACGCTCGAGGCCCAGGTGCTCGCCGCGTGGCGCGTGCAGATCAGCGCGGACCCGGCGAAGGCCACGGAGCGGATCGCCGCGGTCCCGGCCTACGTCGTCGAGTTCCAGAAGGTCTTCGGCACGCCGCCGACGCAGGACGCCATCGTGAAGGCCCTCGCCGCGTATCTTCGCGCGAAGGTGAGCGGGCCTTCACCCTGGGACCGCTACGAGATGGGCGACGCGAACGCCGTGTCGGCCGACGCGCGTGCCGGGTTCGAGATCTTCATGGGCAAGGGCCGCTGCTCGGTCTGCCACACGCCGCCGGTGTACACGGACAGCAAGTTCCACAACATCGGGCTCGAAGCCGGCAAGGCGAAGCCGGATCCGGGGCGCGGTGCCGTCACCAAGAAGCCGGAGGACATGTCGGCGTTCAAGACGCCGACGCTGCGCTCGGCCGCGATCTCCGGGCCCTATTTCCACGACGGCAGCGCGGCGACCCTCGAAGCCGCGGTCCGTTACATGGCGCGCGGCGGCGGCGCCGACCCGAACAAGAGCACGCTCCTCGTCGACACGAACCTCTCGGACCGGGAGATCGCCCAGCTCGTCGCGTTCATCACTGCCCTGACGAGCGACGAACCGTATCGGGCACCACAGCTCCCCTAGGTGTGAAGCTCTGATCTATTCGCCGAAGCGATCAGGGCTTCCTCTGACATCGGAGGTCGAAGGGGGACGTGTCCCCATTTGTTCAGGCGTTCCCTAGGCGGAGGAACGCCGAGGGCGCTCCCCCTCCGGCCGGATACCGGCCGGGTCGCAGCGCCGCGCGCGTCCCTGGCGAGCGCGGTGGGCCGGGGCTCCCGGTCTGCGCTGCCGTCGGCCCGCGAAGCCTCCGTTGCCGGCGGGCCCGCCGCGACTTATGCTCGGGCGGGATACCCGAGTCCACCCCGATCCGCTCTCGCGAGGCTCACCCATGGCCGCCATCAGGCAGGAAGACTTCATCCAGTCGGTCGCCGACGCGTTCCAGTTCATCTCCTACTATCACCCGGCCGACTACATCCGCAACCTCCACGGGGCGTACCTGCGGGAGCAGTCGCCGGCCGCGAAGGACGCGATGGCGCAGATCCTCATCAACTCGCGCATGGCGGCCGAGGGCCACCGGCCGATCTGCCAGGACACGGGCATCGCGATCGCGTTCCTGCGCATCGGGATGGACGCGCGCTGGGACGCGCGCCTGAGCCTGCAGGAAATGGTGGACGAGGGCGTGCGTCGCGCCTACACGCATCCGGACAACAAGCTGCGCGCCTCCGTGCTCGCCGACCCGGACGGCAAGCGCCTGAACACGCGCGACAACACCCCGGCGGTGGTGCACGTCGAGATGGTGCCGGGCGACCGGGTCGAGGTGATCGTGGCCGCCAAGGGCGGCGGCTCGGAGAACAAGTCGAAGTTCGCGATGCTGCTGCCGAACGACAGCATCGTCGACTGGGTGCTCTCCGTGGTGCCGACGATGGGCGCCGACTGGTGCCCGCCCGGCCTGCTCTCGCTCGGCATCGGCGGCACGCCCGAGAAGGCGATGCTCATGGCGAAGTGGGCGATGATGGACCCGATCGACATGCCCGAGCTCCTCGCGCGCGGGCCGAAGACGCACGCCGAGGCGCTGCGCGTCGAGCTCTACGAGAAGGTGAACGCGCTCGGCATCGGCGCGCAGGGGCTCGGCGGCCTCACCACCGTGCTCGACGTGAAGGTGAGCGAATTCCCGACCCACGCGGCGTCGAAGCCGGTCGCGCTGCTCCCGAACTGCGCGGCGACGCGCCACGCGCACTTCGTGCTCGACGGCAGCGGGCCGGCGCACCTCGAGCCGCCTTCGCTCGAGGACTGGCCGAAGCTCGCGCTCGACTTCTCGGCGGCGCGGCGCGTCGATGTCGGGCAGCTCACCAGGGCCGACCTCGCTCAGTTCAGGGCCGGCGACCGGCTGCTGCTCTCGGGGAAGATCCTCACCGGGCGCGACGCCGCGCACAAGCGCCTCGTCGAGATGCTCGCCCGTGGCGAGAAGCTGCCGGTCGACTTCACGAACCGCTTCATCTACTACGTGGGCCCGGTCGATCCGGTGCGCGACGAGGTGGTGGGGCCGGCGGGGCCGACGACGTCCTCGCGCATGGACAAGTTCGTCGAGCCGATGCTCGCGCACACCGGCCTCATCGGCATGATCGGCAAGTCCGAGCGCGGCCCGGGGGCGATCGAGTCGATCCGCAAGCACGGCGCGGTCTACTGCATCGCCGTGGGCGGCGCGGCGTACCTCGTCTCGAAGGCGATCCGCGCCTCGAAGGTGCTCGCGTTCGCCGACCTCGGCATGGAGGCGATCTACGAGTTCGAGGTGCGCGACATGCCGGTCACGGTGGCGGTGGACGCGCAGGGCAACGCCGTGCACAAGTCCGGGCCGGCGGAGTGGCGCGCGAAGATCGGCAAGATCCCGGTCGTCGCCGCGTAGCGGCCGGCCGACGCAGAGGAGGGAAGGCCATGACGGCACTGAAGCTCCCGGAGCTCGCGAAGCATCCGTTCGTCGAGGACGAATTCCAGCCGCAGCACATCGAGAAGCTGAAGGGGCTCGCGGAGGAAGTCCGGTTCGCGCCGGACCAGGTGATCTTCCGCGAGGGCGAGGACTCCCCCTATTTCTACCTGATCGTCTCGGGCCGGGTGGGGCTCGAGATGCTCGCCGACGGGCGGATGCTCAGGGTGCAGACGCTCGGCGCGGGTGACGAGCTCGGCTGGTCGACGCTGCTCGCGGGCAGCCAGAAGCATTTCCAGGCGCGCGCGCTCGGCCCGGTCGAGGCGCTGCGGTTTGGCGGAGCCGAGCTGCTCGCCGCGTGCAAGGACGACCCTTCGTTCGGTTACGCGCTGATGCACCGCCTCCTCGCGGTGGTGGCGGAACGCCTCGAGGCGACGCGGCTGCAACTGATCGATTCGTTCTCGCCGGTGGCGAAGAAGGCGGGGGCCTGAGCGCGCGCCCTCCCGCGCGTCCGGTGAGCGCGGGCGGGAAGGGGACGGCCCGCCCCTCGTCCGGTGGGTGTCAGAGCAGCGCGATCACCCAGCCGGGGAACAGCGTCAGCAGCACGACCGGCGCGAGGCAGAGAACGCTCGCGGCGAGCGCCGCGCGGCCGACGGTCCCCGGGGCGGGGACGGCCTCGGGCGCGCTCATGAACGCGTACTGGACGACGCGCAGGTAGAAGTAGATCCCCAGGTAGCTCGCCACCAGGCCGAGCACCGCATAGGTGGTGTAGCCCGCCGCCATGACGTTCTTGAAGACGAGGAATTTGGCGACGAAGCCCGGGAACGGCGGGATGCCGGCGAGTGAGAGCATCGCCATCGCGAGCACGAGCGCGGCGTAGGGCTCGCGCTGGAAGAGGCCCTTCAGGCTGTCGAGGCGGTCGCGCGCGGCGTCGTCGGCCGCGGCCGGGATCGACGCGAAGGCGGCGAGGTTCGTGAGCCCGTAGGCGAGCACGTAGAAGACGACCGCCTGGAAGCGACCCGCGCCGGCGCCGAGGAAGGCGTAGAAGAGGTAGCCCGCGTGCGCGATCGACGAGTAGGCGATCATGCGGCGAAAGCCCGGCTGGCGCATCGCGGCGAGGTTCCCCCACACGATCGACACGAGCGGCAGGATCGCGAGCAGCTCGATGGCGCGCGGCGAGAGCGGCGCCGTGCCGAAGAGCCGCAGCAGCGCGAGCACCGCGCCGGCCTTGACGACGGTGGCCATGTAGGCGGTGACGGGGATGCTCGCGCCCTCGTAGGCGTCCGGTGCCCAGGTGTGGAACGGCACCACCGCGGCCTTCAGGAAGAACGCGATCACCACCAGCGCGACGGCCGCGACCGCCATCGGCTCGGACGCCTCGAGCGCCACCGCGAACGCCTCGATGCCGAGCGACCCGGTTCCGCCGTAGAGGAACGACACGCCGAGCAGGAACGTCGCGCTCGCGGCGCCGGAGAGCACGAGGTACTTGAGCGCGGCCTCCGCGCTCTGCGGCCGCCGGAAGGCGAGCAGGACGAGCGCATAGACCGGCAGCGACATGATCTCGAGGCCGAGGAACAGCGTGAGGAAGCTGTCCGACGAGAGGAGCAGGCACACCCCGTAGAGGGAGGCGAGCAGGAGCAGGTGGAACTCGCCGCCGGAGAACTCGTCCGACGAAAGGAGCAGCACCGGGAGCGCGAGGCCGATCACGATCGCCTTGGCGAGCAGCGTCGGCGGCGTCACCGAGAACTGGCCCGGGAACGGCGCGCCCTCGGCGCCGGCAAGCGCGAGCAGCAGGGCCGCGAGCGTCGCCGCGGCGACGGCGAGCACCGCGAGCGGCAGCGCGGCGCGGCGCGGGCCGCCCGCGATCTCGAGCACGATGATCGCGACCATCCCCGCGAGCAGCAGGTTCTCGGGGAGCATCCCGACGATGACGGCCTGCCAGCTCATCGCGCGCTCCCTTCGGCGCGCGCCTGCTTCGCGGCCGGCGCGCCGGCGACCAGGCGCTGGTATTCCTTCGCCGCGAGCTCGGTCTTCTCCATCGCCGGGGCCGGGTAGAGCCCGAGCGCGAACACCGCGGCGACGATCGCCGCGAGCACGAGCTTCTCGCGCAGGTTGAGGTCGGGCACCGGCGCGTGCGGCACCTTCGCGGCGCCGAAGAGGAAGCGCTGCGCGAACCAGAGCATGTAGAGGGCGCCGAGCACGACGCCCGCCACCGCGAGCGACGCCATGGCCAGGTTGAAACCGCTGCCGCCCGCCTGGAAGGCGAGCCACGACGAGCGGAACGCGCCCGCGAGCACCAGGAACTCGCCGGTGAAGCCACTCGTCGTCGGCAGGCCCACCGACGCGAGCGTGAGGATCATGAAGAACACCGAATAGACCGGCAGCGCCTTCGCGAGCCCGCCGTAGGCCGCGAGGTCGCGGGTGTGGCAGCGCTCGTAGATCATCCCCACCATGAGGAAGAGCCCGGCGGCGGTGAGCCCGTGGCTCACCATCTGGATCACCGCGCCCTGGATGCCGAGGAGGTCGAGGCTCGCCAGCCCGAGCATCACGTAGCCGAGGTGGCTGATCGACGAGTAGGCGATGATCTTCTTGATGTCGGTCTGCACGAGCGCGAGGCAGGCGCCGTACACGATGCTCACCACGGAGAGCGCCATCACGAGCGGAATGGCGAGGCGGGTGGCCTCGGGGAAGAGCGGGAAGCCGAGCTTCATGAAGCCGTACGTGCCCATCTTGAGGAGCACGCCGGCGAGGATCACCGAGCCGGCGGTCGGCGCCTCGACGTGCGCGTCCGGGAGCCACGTGTGCAGCGGCACCATCGGCACCTTGATCGCGAAGGAGAGCGCGAACGCCGCCAGGAGCAGCGCCTGCACGTCGACCGGGAGCGCCACCCGGTAGAGGTCCGCGAACGCGAACGACACCTCGCCGCTCGCCTGGTAGAGCGCCCAGACGAGGTAGATCACCGCGGCGAGCATCAAGATGCTGCCGAAGGCGGTGTACAGGACGAACTTCAGGGTCGCGTAGATGCGCCGCTCGCCGCCCCAGACCCCGATGATCACGAACATCGGGATGAGCATCGTCTCCCAGAAGACGTAGAAGACGAACAGATCCTGCGCGACGAAGGTGCCGAGCATCGCGAACTGGATCAGGAACACCATCGCGTGGAAGAGCTTCACGTCCTGCCGGATCGCGGAGAAGGCCCCGGCGACGACCAGCGGACCGAGGAACGCCGTGAGCATGACGAGCAGCACGTTGTAGCCGTCGAGCCCGATCTGGTAGTGAACGCCCCAGTCCGGGATCCACGGCACGCGCGTCTCGAACTGCAGGCCCGCCACCGCGGGGTCGAAGCGGCCGTAGAGCGCCGCCGTGGCGAGCAGCTGCGCCACCATCACGGCGAACGCGAGCCAGCGCACGGCGTCGTCGGCGCCCTTGGGCAGGGCCGCGATCGCGAGCATGCCTGCCACCGGCAGCCACAGGACGACGTTGAGCAGCGCGGCGTCAGACATGGCGCCAGCTCCACAGGATCACCGCCACCGTCGCCGCCAGGACGAGGAAGGCGTAGAACTGGAGGCTTCCGATCTGCACGCGCCCGAGCAGGCCGGCACCGCGGCTCGCGAGCGCCGCCATGCCGTTCAGGGTGCCGTCGAGCAGCTTCCGGTCGCCGAGGCCGAGGAACACCTTCTCCGAGACCCAGAGGAGCGGCCGCGCGAGCACGGCGTCGTAGAGCTCGTCCACGTAGTACTTGTCGTAGAGCACGCGGTGCACGCCCGCGAAGCGCTGCGCGAGGCGCCGGGCCCGCTCGCCCGTGCCGCCGTAGACGAACGCCGCGGCAGCGAGGCCCGCGAGGCCGATCGCGACCGCCACGGCGACCAGCGGCGTCTGGTAGCGTGCAAGCGCCTCGGGCACCGCGGGCAGCGGGAGTTGCGGCTCGAGGAAGTGCGGGATCGAGAGGAAGCCGCCGACCGCCGAGAGCAGGGCGAGCACCGCGAGCACCGCGGTCATC
Source organism: Burkholderiales bacterium (assembly GCA_026417035.1). Taxonomy (GTDB): domain Bacteria; phylum Pseudomonadota; class Gammaproteobacteria; order Burkholderiales; family SG8-39; genus JAOAEA01. Next base: position 26,910 of record JAOAEA010000041.1, on the reverse strand, counting down.
GAAAGCGGCGACTCGTGCACGTGGTGCTCGACCTCGGGATCCATGCGCGAGCGTCCGAAGAAGGTGAGCCACAGCAGCCGGAACATGTAGAAGGCGGTGAGGAGCGCGGTGGCCGACATCACGAGCCACAGCAGGGTCGAGCCGCCGCGCCCGGAGGCGAACGCGAACCAGAGGATCTCGTCCTTCGAGAAGAACCCGGCGAGCGGCGGGATCCCGGCGATCGCCGCGGTCGCGACCAGGAACGTGACGAACGTGACCGGGATCTTGCGGGCGAGCCCCCCCATCTTGCGGATGTCCTGCTCGCCCGAGAGGGCGTGGATGACGCTGCCGGCGCCGAGGAACAGGCAGGCCTTGAAGAAGGCGTGCGTGTACACGTGGAACACCGCGACGCCGTAGGCGCCCACCCCGAGCGCCACGAACATGAAGCCGAGCTGCGACACCGTCGAATAGGCGAGCACCTTCTTGATGTCGGTCTGGGCGATGGCGATGGTGGCCGCGAAGATCGCGGTGAGCGCGCCGACGAACGCGACGAGCTGCGAGGCCTCGGGCGCGTGCACGTAGACCGGCGCGAGGCGGGCGACCATGTACACGCCGGCCGTCACCATCGTCGCCGCGTGGATGAGGGCCGAGACCGGCGTCGGGCCGGCCATCGCGTCCGGGAGCCAAACGTAGAGGGGGATCTGCGCCGACTTGCCGGTCGCGCCGACGAAGAGCAGCACGCCGATCAGGCTCGCCGACACCGCCGGCAGCGGGCTTGCCGAGAACGCCGCGTTGATGCGGTCCATCTCGAGCGTGCCGAGCGCCGAGTACAGGACGAACATCCCGAGCAGGAAGCCGGCGTCGCCGATGCGGTTGGCGATGAACGCCTTCTTCCCGGCGCGCGCCTTGTCCATGTCCTCGAACCAGAAGCCGATGAGGAGGTAGGAGGCGAGCCCCACCCCTTCCCAGCCCACGAAGAGCACGAGCAGGGACTTGCCGAGCACGAGGAGCAGCATGAAGAAAAGGAAGAGATTCAGGTACGCGAAGTAGCGCGCGTAGCTGCGGTCGGCGTGCATGTAGCCGATCGAGTAGACGTGGATGAGCGTGCCCACCCCGGTGACGATGAGCGTCATCACGGCGGCGAGCCGGTCGAACCAGAACGAGACGGCGAACGCGGAGTCGCCCACCGCCGCCCAGGTGTAGGCGGTCTCGACGAGCGGCGCGTCGCCGCCGGCGGCGAGGTCGAGGAAGCACTTCACGGTGAGCAGGAACGAGACCGCCGGCAGGCCGCAGCCCACCGCGCTCACGAAGCCCTTGCCGAGGCGGTCGCCGGCGAGCCCGTTCAGCAGGAACCCGAGGAGCGGGAGGACGACGATGAGCGTGAGCTGGCCCATGGTGGGGCGCCTATCCCTTGAGGTCCGAGTACGAGGCGAGGTCGAGGGTGCGCTTGGACCGCACCAGCAGCAGCACGATCGGGATCGCGATCGCGATCTCGGCCGCCGCGACCACGAACACCAGGAACACGAGCACCGCGCCCACGTTCGAGGCGGCCTGGTGCGCGAAGGTGACGAGCGAGAGGTTCACGCCATTCAGCATGAGCTCCATGCACATCAGCATCACGAGCACGTTGCGGCGCACGACGACGCCGATCATGCCGAGGGCGAAGAGCGCCACCGCGAGCGCGAGCAGCACCTGGGTCTTATCCACGGTCCCTCCGGCTGACGTTGATCACGGCGAGCGCCGCCACGACCGCGGCGACGAGCAGGACCGAGGTGAGCTCGAAGTGCAGCCAGTACTCGTTGAGGAAGGCCGCGGCGAACTGCTGGATGCCGAACGCGCCGCCCGCGGCCGGCCCGCCCTCGGCGACGTCCGCGAACTCGCGCGCGAGGCCCCAGGCGAGCGCCGCGAAGAACGCCACGCCGGCCAGGATGCCGGGCACGAGGTAGCGCGAGTAGCGGCGCTGGTAGGCCGGGTCGCGCACGTCGAGGAGCATGATGGCGTACACCATGAACACCATCACGGCACCGACGTAGATCAGCACCTGGAACGCCGCGATGAAGTGCACGCCGAGCAGGCCGTAGATCCCGCCGAGGAACACCATGGTCGAGATCAGCGCGAGGGCGACGCGCATCGGCTGGGCGAGCACGATCATCAGGGCGGCGCTCACGAACGCGCACGCCGCGAAGAGATAGAGGAGCAGCGTGTCGAGGTTCGCGAGCAGGCGCTCGATCATGCGCGTCCTCCGGGCGCGGGCTTGGGCGGGTAGGGCTTGGCGACGTCGCGCTGCGGGTTCCAGCCGAGGAGCTCCTCGCGGCCGAGCCACATGCGGTGGCGGTCGGCGCCGGGCAGCCCGGGCACCTCCTTCACCATCCGGATCGCGTCCTCCGGGCAGGCCTCGACGCACAGCCCGCAGAAGACGCAGCGCGAGTAGTCGATCTCGAAGCGCGACGGATACTTCGGGTGCGCCGGATCCTCCGGATCGAAGGCGGCATCGATCTCGATCACCTTCGCCGGGCAGACGGTCGCGCACATGTTGCAGGCGATGCACTGCGGCCGGCCGTCCGGGCGCTGCGTCAGCACGTGCTTGCCGCGGTTGTGGCGGCCGTAGTCGGGGCGCGTCTCCTCCGGGTAGTACGTGGTGAGCGCGCCCTTGCGGCCGGTCATCCAGCGCCACAGGTTGCGCATGAAGACGCCCCCGGTGATGCCGAGCCCGCGCAGGATCTCGGGCAGGTACGCGCGCTCCCACCACGAGAGCCGCGCCTCGTTCCAGTACGCCTTGCGCGGGGCGGGACGCGCGCTCATGCGTGCACCGCGTGCAGGAGCCAGACGGCCACCGCGGTGACCGTGAGGTTGGCGAGCGCGAGCGGGAGCATGAACTTCCACGCGAAGCGCAGCACCTGGTCGTAGCGGAACCGCGGCAGCGACCAGCGCACCAGGATCTGGAAGCTGCACATCAGGAACACCTTCACGAGGAAGGTCACGAGCTGGATCACGACGACGGCGGCGTAGGGCAGCGCGACCACGTGCCCGCCCGGGAAGACGAATCCCGAGTCGTTCATGTAGGGCAGGTTGTAGCCGCCGAGGAAGAGCGTCGTGAAGAGCGCGCCGATGATCGCGATCTCGATGAACTCCGCGAACATGAAGAGCCCCATCTTCATCGCGCTGTACTCGGTGAAGTAGCCGGCGATCAGCTCGGACTCGGCCTCGGGCAGGTCGAACGGGATGCGCTTGTTCTCGGCGATCGCCGCCGCCATGAAGAGCGTCGCCGCGAACGGCTGCAGGAACACGCCCCAGGCCGGGAGGAAGCCGAGGACGATGCCCGACTGCTGGCGCACGATGTCGTCGAGGTCCACCGTCCCGTAGATGAGGATGAGGCCGAGCACCGTGAGGCCGAGGACGAGCTCGTAGGAGATCATCTGCGAGCCGGCGCGCAGCGCGCCGAGCAGCGAGAACTTGTTCGACGAGGACCAGCCGGCGAGCATCGCGCCGATGATGGTCATGCCGCCGAACGCGAACACGATGAGCAGGCCCGCGTCGAGCCGCGCGATCTGCATCGGATAGGTGCGGTCGCCGAACCAGTCGGCGAGCGCCGGGACGAGCTTCGCCGGCGCGAGCGTCCCGCCGAAGGGGATGACGGCGAACACGAGCAGCACCGGCGTGAACGCCACCCACGGCGCCACCGCGTAGGCATACCAGTCGTAGGTGCGCGGCTTGAAGTCCTCCTTGAGGATCATCTTCAGGCCGTCGGCGATGCCGTGGAACAGGCCCCACCACACGAGCCTGACGTCGGTGAAGGGGATGCGGAGATACGCCCGGTTGGCGCCGATGCGGTCGGACATGATCGCCGCCTGCTTGCGCTCGACCCAGGTGAGGACGAGGCCGAAGGTCATCAGCACGCCGATCGCGTAGCCGATGAACACGGCGTAGACGACGAGGTCCTGGATCATGCCGGCACCCGCTCCTCGGCGCCGAGCTGCGCGAACAGCGCCTCCGCGTCGGCGACCGCAGGCTTCTTCGCGAAGCACGGCTCGAACGTCGAGACCACGCCGGCGAAATTCGTGTAGCTGCCGCGCCGCTCGGTCTGGATGCTCACCGGGATGAAGACGTCGGCGTGGCCGTTCTCGGGGGCGAGGTAGGAGCCGAGGAGGATGGTCTTCGCGCCGGCGGGCAGGCGCGCGAAGTCGCCGCCCTCGCCCCAGACGAGCACCAGGTCGGTCGCGGCGGGCAGCGCGGCGGGCGCATCGTCGAACAGGGCCCGGGCGCCGGCCGTGTTCGGATTCTTGTCCCGCTTGATGAGGAAATCGTCCTCGAGCCGCTCGCCGGGGTCGGGCTGGCGGTCGATCTTCACGAAAGCGGCCGAGAAGCGGCCAGCGAGCGAGCGCTTGAACGCGGCGAGCTCTTCGTTCGAGCCCCAGTTCGAGACCAGCGCGACCGGGTGGCGCGCGGCTTCGATCAGGCGGCGCGCCGCCGCGATCGCCTCGGCGAGGCCGACCGGCGCCCCTTTCAGCATCGCCTGCTCGGCGCGGGCGCGCTCGAAGATCGCCGCGAGGTCGCGGCCCTTGTTGCAGATCCAGGGGCCGTTCACCGCCGGGTTCTCGCGCGGCGTGACGCGCGCGATCGCGGTGTTCTGCCGCGGGTCGAGGGCGTTCAGCTGCCACTCCGGCCGCCGGTGCCAGAGGTTCACCGCGCAGCCGCGCTCGCAGCCGGGGCAGACCGAGGGCGTCGGCCGGAGATACCAGACGCGGGCCTTGTAGAGGAACGACTTCGCAAGGAGCGCTCCCACCGGGCAGAGGTCGATGACGTTGTCGGAGTACGGATCGTCGTCGAAGCACCCGTCCTCGGCCGGCCGGACGAGCGAGTGGTCGCCGCGGTCCTCGATGCCGAGCGCGTGGGACTTCGAGATCTCGCGCGTGAAGCGCACGCAGCGCGAGCACAGGATGCAGCGCTCGTTGTCGAGCAGGATGCGGCGCGACAGGTCGAAGAACTTGGTGGCGCGGACCTTCGGGTCGTGCGAGATCGACGGCGCGCCGTTGTAGGCGTAGTGGTAGTCCTGCAGCGTGCACTCGCCCGCCTTGTCGCAGATGCCGCAGTCCACCGGGTGGTTCAGCGTGATGAACTGCAGGATGGCCTTGCGCTGCGCGCGCACCTCCTCGGAGTCGGTGCGCACGCGCATGCCCTCGCTCACCGGCATGTTGCAGGAGATGTCGAGCCAGCTGCCGCCCTTCGCCTCGACCTCGACGACGCAGATGCGGCAGTTGCCGGCCACCGAGAGCTGCGGGTGCCAGCAGAAGTACGGGATGAAGATGCCGTTCGCGAGCGCCGCCTGGAGGACCGTCTGGTCCTTCTCCGCCTGGACGGCGCGCCCGTCGATGAAGATCTCAGGCATTCCCGACCTCGAGGACGCCGCGGTGCTTCGAGCGTCCGTTGGCGATCCAGTAGTCGAACTCGTCGCGGAACTTGTCGAGGATCGCGGTCGTCGCGTAACCGGCCGCGTCGCCCATGCCGCAGATGGTCGTGCCGTCGTTCCAGCGCGACACGTGGTAGAGCGTGGCGACGTCCTCGGGGCGGCCCTGGCCGGCGACGATGCGGTCGATCACCCGGTGCATCCAGCCCATGCCCTCGCGGCAGGGCGTGCACTGGCCGCAGGACTCGTGGTGGTAGAAGCGCAGCATCACCTGCAGGAGCCGCACCATGCACGTGCCCTCGGCGATGACGATCATGCCGCCCGAACCGAGCGTCGAGCCCGCCGCCTCGAACACCGACTGGTCGAGCGCGAGCGGCTCGATCTCGGCCGCGGTCAGCACCTTCGCCGAGATGCCGCCCGGGATCACCGCCTTCAGCGCGCGGCCGCCGAGGACACCGCCGAGCTCCTCGCGCAGGAAGTCGCGGAACGGATAGCCGGACTCGACCTCGTAGACGCCCGGCCTCTCGACGTGCCCGGATACCGACAGGAGCCGCGTGCCCGGCGCCTTCGCGGTGCCGACCTTCCGGAACGCCTCGGCGCCGTTCGCGATGATGCCGGTGATGTTGGCGAGCGACTCGACGTTGTTGATCACCGTCGGCTTCTGGTAGAGCCCGCGCACCGTCAGCCGCGGCGGCCGGTTGCGCGGGTAGCCGCGCTTGCCCTCGATCGAGGTGATCAGCGCGGAGGCCTCGCCGCAGACGTAGGAGCCGGCGCCGCGGTACACGACCACGTCGCAGGAGAAGTCCGAGCCGAGGATGCGCTCGCCGAAGTAGCCGGCGCCGTAGGCCTCCTCGACCGCCGCGGCGAGGCGCCGGTAAGGCAGGTCGAACTCGCCGCGGATGTAGACGAACGCATTGCGCACCTGCAGCGCGTAGGAGGCGATGAGCATGGACTCGAGCAACAGGTGCGGCGCGTTCTCCAGGATCCAGCGGTCCTTGAACGTGCCGGGCTCGCCCTCGTCGGCGTTGGCGCAGAGGTAATGGGGCTGGCCGTCGTCGAGGTGCACCACCTGCCATTTCCGGCCCACCGGGAAGGCCGCCCCGCCGCGGCCCTGCAGGCCCGACGCGGTGACCTCCTTGGTGACGTCCTCCGGCTTCATCTCGCGAAGCACCCTCGCGAGCGTCGCGTAGCCGCCGCGGGCCCGGTAGTCGGCGAGCGTGTGCGAGGTCGCCGTGACCGGGAACGTCATGAGGAGCTTGGTCCCGGCCATGGCTATTCGAGCCCCGCCAGCAGCGCGTCGATCTTCTCGGCGGTCATGCCTTCGTGGTACGCGTCGTTCACCATCACCACCGGCGCGGTCCCGCAGGAGCCGAGGCACTCGACCGTCGAAAGGGTGAAGCGGCCGTCCGGCGTCGTCTCGCCGGGCGCCACGCCGAGCCTGCGCCGCAGGTGGTCGATCAGGCGCTCGGCGCCGCGCATCGAGCACGAGACGTTGCGGCAGGCCTGCACGTGCCACCGGCCGATCGGCTTGCGGCGGAACTGCGTGTAGAAGGAGAGCGCCTCCTCGATCTGGATGCGCGGCACGCCGAGGTAGGCGGCGAGCCCGGCGATGTCGCTGTCGGCGACGAACCCGCGGTCCTCCTGGATGCGCCGCAGGCACGGCAGGACGAGCGAGGACTCGAACCCGGCCGGGAAGCGGGCCTTCAGCCTCTCGAATTCGGGGACGAGGTGTTTCATCGGTCGCACTCGCCGCCGATCATGTTGATCGAGCCGAAGGTGGGGATGAGGTCGGCGAGCTGATAGCCTTCGAGCATCAGGTGCGCGCCCCCCATGTGCACGAAGCTCGGCGCGCGCACGTGCACTTTCCACGGCGTGCCGCCGCCGGTGCTGACGAGGTAGAAGCCGAGCTCGCCGTTCGGCGACTCGTGGGCGACGTAGATCTCGCCCGCGGGCACCTGCGGCCCGTCCGTCACGAGCTTGAAGTGGTTGATGAGCGACTCGATCTCGGTGTACACGAGGCGCTTGTCGGGCAGCGTGCAGCGCCGGTCGTCCACGCTCACCGGCCCGTCGGGGAGCATCTCGACGAGCTGCCGGATCATGTGCACCGATTCGTCCATCTCCCGCATGCGGACGTAGTAGCGGTCGTAGTTGTCGCCCTTGATCCCGACCGGGACCTCGAAGTCGAGCTCCGCGTAGGCGAGGTAGGGGGTGTCCCTGCGCAGGTCGCGCGCGACGCCGGTCGAGCGCAGGATCGGGCCGGTGTAGCCCCAGTTGATCGCGTCGGCGGCGGAGATGACGCCCACGTCGCGGGTGCGCTCGATGAAGATCCGGTTGCGGTCCATCAGGCCGTGCACGCGCGCGACGAATTCCTCGTACTTCGCCAGGATCTCGTGCAGGCGCGCGAGCCAGCCTTCCGGCAGGTCGCGCGCCAGGCCGCCGATGCGCCCGTAGGTGTAGGTGACGCGCGCCCCGGTGAGGTCGGCGAGGTGTTCGTAGATCCAGTCGCGCAGCATCACCAGGTACAGGAACGCGGTCATCGCGCCGAGCTCCATCAGCGAAGCGGCGACGCAGGTGAGGTGGTCGGCGACGCGCGAGTACTCCGAGAGCAGGGTCCGCAGGTAGCGGCAGCGCGGCGTGATCTCGATGCCCATCAGCCGCTCGACGGCGTCGCAGTAGGCGAAGTCGTTGACGAGCGCCGAGCAGTAGTTGAGCCGGTCGACGTACGGGATCAGGTTGTGCCAGGTGTGGTCCTCGCACTCCTTCTCGAAGCCGCGGTGCAGGTAGCCACAGTGCACGTCGGCCCGCACCACGCGCTCGCCGTCGAGCTCGGTGAAGATCTGGATCGTGCCGTGGGTCGCCGGGTGCGACGGCCCGATGCTCACGATCACCGTGTCCTCGCGCAGCGTCCGGTCGAACGCCGGCCGGACCGGGTTCGCGATCGGCGCGTTCACCGCGGATCCTCGCGGTAGGGCACGAGCGGCTGCTCCCGGCCCTTCGGGTAGTCCTTGCGCAGCGGGTGGCCGACGAAGCCCTCGTAGAGCAGGATCGGGCGCAGGTCGGCGTTGCCGCGGAAGACGATGCCGTACATGTCGTGGCACTCGCGCTCCATGAAGCGCGCGGCGCCGTAGAGCGGCACGAGCGAGTCGACGGTCGGGTCGGCTTCCGGGACGCGGGTCTTCACGCGCACGCGCACGAAGTCGCGGGTCGAGTAGAAGTGCCAGACGACCTCGAAGCGCAGCGGCTCGCCGGGCCAGTCGACCGCGGTCACGTCGAGGAAGAGGTCGAAGCCGAATTCTTCCTTGAGCCGCGCGACGACCGCGAGCACGTCCGCCGGCGCGACGGCGAGCACCAGGATGCCGTGCGACACCGCGGCCCCGGGCGCTTCGCGCGCGAACGCGTCCTTGATACGGTCGAACACGGCGGACACGGCCCTAGAACTCCCGGGTGAGGATCGGATGCCGCTCGCGGGCGATCTTGTCCTGCAGCTGCATGATCCCGTCGATCACGGTCTCGGGCCGCGGCGGACAGCCGGGGATGTACACGTCCACCGGGATGATGCGATCGATGCCGGGTAGCGCCGCGTAGTTCTGGTAGAAGCCGCCGCTCGTCGCGCACGCGCCGAAGGCCATCACCCACTTCGGCTCGCACATCTGCTCGTAGACCTTGAGGAGGACGGGCGCCTGCTTGTGCGTCACCGTGCCCACCACCATCAGGAGGTCGGACTGGCGCGGCGAGAAGCGGGGCAGGGCCGCGCCGAAGCGGTCGGTGTCGTAGGGCGTCGCGCTCACCGCCATGAACTCCATCGCGCAGCAGGCGGTGACGAACGGGTAGGGGAAGAGCGAGAACTTGCGCGCCCAGCCGATGAGTTCGTCCTTCTTCGTCGCGATGTACTCGAACGCGCCCGAGGGCTCCGCGCGCGCGATCGGGATCGTCCTCGCCGGCGCGCTCATTGCGTCACCGCCTCCAGGAGCCGCGCCTTGTACACGTAGAGGAGGATCAGCACGAGCAGAAACACGAAGATGAAGAAGGTCGCCAGCATGAAGCCGGTGAGCGGCTGCGCGCCGAGCGCCCAGATGAAGAGGAACACCGTCTCGAGGTCGAAGAGGATGAAGACGATCGCGACCGCGTAGTACTTGATCGGCACCGCCTTGACGTTCCGCACGTCCACGGGCGTGGCGCCGCACTCGAAGGGCTCGAGCTTCGCCTCGGTCGGCTGCGGCTTCGGGCCGAGCAGCCGGTTCATGACGAGCGTCGTCGCCACGAAGCCGAGGATCGCCATCATGTAGAGGAGGAAGACGACGTAGGGGTTCACGCGTGTCCGCTCCTCATCCCCGCGTCCGGCCGGGCCGCGGTTCGCGCGCTGAGGGGAGAAGAGCCGCGCGGCACCGCGTGCCGCGGCCCGGCCGGTGCCGGCGAGCCCATCTCTCGCGCCCTGGTTGTTGGCATCGTTGTCGCGCGCCGCACCACGGGCCACGGCGCGCTCGGACGCAGACTAGTTTGGGAAGCGGCCCACCCGGTTGACACAGATCAAACGTCCGCGCCGGACATGCGCCGGCGCGGCCGGCGGGGGCGCAGCGCGATTTCCCCCGCCTTGACCAAGGTCAAGCCGGGCCGCGTCCGGAGCGGTGATAGTTACGCGGGCCCCGCCGTCGGGCGCGCGGCGGGTGCCGTGAAAGGGGAACCCGATGCAAGCACGCGCAGACGTCATCGCCGGCGTCGGCCTCAAGGACAAGCCCCGCAAGAGCCGCTGGCCGGCGCGGATGGACCTCGCGCAGAGCGTGACCGGGCTCCTCCTCGGGCTCTTCATGTGGGGCCACATGTTCTTCGTGTCCTCGATCCTCCTCGGCAAGGACGCGATGTGGACCGTCACGAAGATGTTCGAGGGCTACTTCCTCTTCGGCCGGCCCTACCCGGTCCTCGTCTCGTTCGTGGTCGCCGCAGTGATCGCGCTGTTCGTGCTGCACGCGCTCCTCGCGCTGCGCAAGTTCCCGGCGAACTACCGCCAGTACCGCGCGTTCTCGGCGCACCGCCGGCTCATCCGCCACGGCGACACCACGCTCTGGTGGGTCCAGTTCATGACCGGCTTCGCGCTCTTTTTCCTGGCCTCGCCGCACCTCTTCCAGATGCTCGTGCACCCCGGGTTGATCGGGCCCTTCGAGTCCGCCGACCGGGTGTGGAGCGGCGGGTGGTGGCCGCTCTACCTCGTGCTCCTGTTCGCGGTCGAGCTGCACGGCGGCATCGGGCTCTACCGCCTCGCGGTCAAGTGGGGCTGGCTCCAGGGGGCCGATGCCGACGCGAGCCGCAGGCGGCTCGCCGTCGCCAAGTGGACGCTGACCGCGTTCTTCCTCGTCCTCGGCCTCGCGACGCTCGCGGCGTACATGAAGATCGGCTACGAGCACCGCGACCGGGCGGGCGAACGCTACGTACCGGCCCGGGTGCAGCCCGCGCCCGTCGGGGGGGGCGGGCAATGAAGATCGTCTACACCGACGTCCTCGTCATCGGCGGCGGCCTCGCGGGCCTGCGCGTCGCGATCGGGGCGAAGCGGCGTGGCCACGACGTCGTCATCCTCTCGCTCGTGCCCGCCAAGCGCTCGCACTCGAAGGCGGCGCAGGGCGGCATGCAGGCGAGCCTCGGGAACGTGATCAAGGGCCAGGGCGACAACGAGGACGTGCACTTCGAGGACACGGTGCGCGGTTCCGACTGGGGCGCCGACCAGGAAGTGGTGCGGATGTTCGTGAACACCGCGCCGAAGGCGGTGCGCGAGCTCGCGGCCTGGGGCGTGCCCTGGAGCCGCGTCCGCCCGGGCGACCGCGAAGTGATCATCAACGGGCAGAAGGTCACGATCACCGAGCGCGAGGAAGCGGCGGGCCTGATCGCGCAGCGCGACTTCGGCGGCACCAAGAAATGGCGGACGTGCTACGTCTCCGACGGCACCGGCCACGCGATGATCACGGCGGTCGGCGACCAGGCGATCGCGGACCGGATCCCGGTGCACGAGCGCACCGAGGCGATCGCGCTCATCCACGACGCCGGGCGCTGCTACGGCGCGATCGTGCGCGACCTCGTCACCGGCGAGCTGCGCGCCTACGTCGCCAAGGCCACCGCGATCTGCTCCGGCGGCGCGGGGCGCCTGTACCGGGTGACCACCAACGCGGTGATCTGCGAGGGCATCCCCACCGCGATCGCGCTCGAGACCGGCATCGCGGCGCTCGGCAACATGGAGGCCATCCAGTTCCATCCGACCGGCATCTTCCCGGCGGGGATCCTCGTCACGGAGGGGTGCCGCGGCGACGGCGGGCTGCTCAAGGACGCCGACGGGCACCGTTTCATGCCCGACTACGAGCCGGAGAAGAAGGAGCTCGCCTCGCGCGACGTCGTTTCCCGGCGCATGGAGGAGCACATCGCGAAGGGCAAGGGCGTGAAGAGCCGCTTCGGCGAGCACCTCTGGCTCGACATCACGCTGCTCGGCGAGAAGCACATCCGCAACAACCTGCGCGAGGTGTACGAGATCTGCCACTACTTCCTGGGCGTCGATCCGGTGCGCGAGTGGATCCCGGTGCGCCCGGCGCAGCACTACACCATGGGGGGCGTGCGCACCGACCACACCGGCGAGAGCCCGACGCTGAAGGGGCTGTTCGCCGCGGGCGAGGCCGCGTGCTGGGACATGCACGGGTTCAACCGGCTGGGCGGCAACTCGGTCGCCGAGACCGTGGTCGCCGGGATGATCGTGGGCGAGTTCATCGCCGACTTCTGCGACCGCGCGGAGAATGCGGTGAACATCCCGACCCGCCTCGTGCAAGAGATCCTCGCCGCCGAGCAGGCGAAGCTCGACGCGCTCGTCGGCGGCAGGGGCACCGAGGACGCCGCGGCGCTCAAGGTGCGGATGCAGGAGATCATGACCGCCAAGGTCGGGATCTTCCGTGACGGCCCGGTGCTCGAGCAGGCGGTGGCGGAGCTCGAGCAGCTCCTCGTCCGCAGCCGCAACATCGGCCTGCGCTGCAAGGGTGGCGGCGCCAACCCGGAGCTCGCGACCGCCTACCGCGTGCAGAAGATGCTCAAGCTCGCGCTCTGCGTGGCCTACGGCGCGTATACGCGCACCGAGAGCCGCGGCGCGCATTTCCGGCAGGACTTCCCCCGGCGCAACGACGCCGAGTGGCTGCGGCGCACGCTCGCCACGTGGAAGAGCGGGTCCGATACCCTGCCGACGCTCGCGTACGAGCCGCTCGACGTGGCGAGGATGGAGCTGCCGCCCGGCTGGCGCGGCTACGGGGCGAAGGACTACATCGACCATCCGGCGACCGCGGCGCGCGCCGCGGAGGTCGAGGCCGTGCGGCGTCGCATGGCCGGGGCCGACCGCTTCGCCGTCCAGCAGGCGCTGATGCCCTTCGCGCACCTGCTACCGGCCCGGTTGCGCGGCCGCAACGAGCGCATCGACGAGAGGTTCTGAACGATGGCGAACGGCACCCACCGCAAGCTCCGCCTCCACGTCATGCGCTACAACCCCCGAGTGCCCGGCGATGCGCCGCGGCTGCAGACCTACGAGCTCGAGGAAGCCGACGGGATGACGCTCTTCATCGCGCTCACCGAGATCCGCGAGAAGCAGGACCCGTCGCTGCAGTTCGACTTCGTCTGCCGCGCCGGCATCTGCGGCAGCTGCGCCATGGTGATCGACGGCCGCCCCGGGCTCGCCTGCCGCACCCTCACCAAGAACCTCGGCGAGGAGATCACGCTCGCGCCGCTGCCGTTCTTCGAGCTGATCGGCGACCTCTCGGTGAACACCGGCAAGTGGATGCGCGCGATGAGCGAACGGCTCGAGGCCTGGGTCCACATGCGGGCGGGCGAGCTCGACCTCACGCGCATCGAGGAGCGCATGGACCCGGCGCTCGCCGAGAGGATCTACGAGCTCGACCGCTGCATCGAGTGCGGCTGCTGCGTGGCCGCCTGCGGCACCGCGCGCATGCGCGAGGACTTCGTCGGCGCGGTGGGCCTGAACAAGATCGCGCGGTTCCGGCTCGACCCGCGCGACGCGCGCACCGACGCCGACTACTACGAGGTGGTCGGCGACGATGCCGGCGTGTTCGGCTGCATGTCGCTGCTCGCCTGCCACGACGTCTGCCCGAAGAACCTGCCGCTCGCGACCCAGATCGCGTTCGTGCGCCGCAAGATGGCGCGCGAGGGCCTCGGCTGAGCCGCGCCGCGCGGTTGCGCCAGATCAAGACGGCTGCGGCGCCCGCGGCCCAGACTGCCATGGGCGCGCCGTGAGGGGCGGGATGCGGCGCGGTGACGCCATCCCTGACAGGCGGTGGAAAAGTCGCTGCCTGCCGACCACGACCGACGCGGTCGGAGGCCGGCGTTTTTCGACAGCGCCTGAACCAGGGTGCCAGGGGGGTGTCCCCCCTTTTCAACGCTCTTCCAACGAAGGAATCTCCTCATGCCGGCCACCCATGAGTCGCCGCAGACGCCCGCCGCCGGAAGCAACGCGGGGGTTCCCGTCTGGAAGGCGGTCGCTCCGGTCGCGGTCGCCGTCGCGATCGCCCTCACGCCGCCCCCCGATGGCCTCGCGCAGTACGCCTGGTGGTACTTCGCCATCTTCGCCGGCGTCATCGTCGGCCTGGTGCTCGAGCCGCTCCCCGGCGGCGCGATCGGGCTGATCGGCGTGACGGTGGTGGTCGCGCTCGCCAACCACGTCTATCTCTCGCCCGAGCAGCTCGCGAAGGCCGGATCGAAGTGGCCGGCCGAGGCGATCCGCTGGGGACTCTCGGGCTTCGCCAACACGACGGTGTGGCTCATCTTTGGCGCGTTCATGTTCGCGCTCGGCTACGAGAAGACCGGGCTCGGCCGCCGCATCGCGCTCGTGCTGGTGAAGGCGATGGGGCGGCGCACGCTCACGCTCGGCTACGCGGTGGCGATCGCCGACACGGTGCTCGCGCCGTTCACGCCCTCGAACACCGCGCGCTCCGGCGGGACGATCTTCCCGGTGATCAAGAACCTGCCGCCGCTCTACGGCTCGAAGCCGAACGACCCGTCGGCGCGGCGCATCGGCGGCTACGTGATGTGGACCGCGCTCGCCGTGACCTGCGTGACGAGCTCCATGTTCCTCACCGGGCTCGCGCCGAACCTGCTCGCGCTCGAGCTCGCGCAGAAGACGGCGAAGGTCGAGGTGACCTGGGTGCAGTGGTTCACCGCGTTCGCGCCGGTGGGGGTGCTGCTCCTCGTCGCGGTACCGGCGCTCGCGTACTTCCTCTATCCGCCGGAGGTGAGGGCCGGCGACGAGGTGCCGCGCTGGGCCGCCGGCGAGCTCGAGCGCATGGGCGGCCTCTCGCGGCGCGAGGCCACGCTCGCGGTGCTCGTCCTCCTCGCCCTCTCGCTCTGGATCTTCGGGTCGAACCACGTCGACGCCACCGCGGCGGCGCTCGTGGTGATCTCGCTCATGCTCGTGACCGGCGTCATCACCTGGGAGGACATGCTGGCGAACAAGGGCGCCTGGAACACGCTCGCCTGGTTCGCGACGCTCGTGGCGCTGGCCGACGGCCTGAACCGCGTCGGGTTCGTGAAGTGGCTCGCCGGCGCGATCGCCGCGCACATGTCGGGCCTCGCGCCGGTCGCGGCGATGGTGCTGCTCGCCGCCGCGTTCTTCTTCCTGCACTACATGTTCGCGAGCATCACCGCGCACGTCACCGCGCTGCTGCCGGTGATGCTCACCGTCGGCTCGACGGTGCCCGGCATGCCGATGCGCGAGTTCACCCTGCTGCTCCTGCTCACCCTCGGGCTCATGGGCATCCTCACCCCCTACGCCACCGGCCCGAGCCCGGTGTACTACGGCAGCGGCTACATCCCGGCCGGAAAGTTCTGGCAGCTCGGCACGATCTTCGGCATCATCTTCCTCGCGGCGCTCCTCGTGGTCGGCGTGCCGTGGATCATGATGACCCGGTGAGGCGGGACGCGCCACGCCCGCTCGCGCCCGCGCCGCGAGCCGGCCCACGATCGAAGGGGAGGGGGAAGATGAGGGGAACGTCGGGTCTTGCGCTGGTCTTCGCCGCGGCGCTCGCGCTTCCAGCCCACGCGCAATGGGGCACCGTGCGGCTGGACAACTGGTTCTACTACCAGGAGAACTACGGCGATTCGGCGCGCTGGCAGTACCGGCCGCGGATCTTCGTCCCCTACGCGTTCGGCGACGGCTGGACCTTCACGCAGCGGATCGACCTGCCCTTCTACTACACCGACGCGACCGGCCCGGCGAACCCGACCGGCGAGTGGAAGTTCGCGCCGTCGGACTGGTTCGTCGAGGAGATCTTCGACACGCCCGACGTGGCGAAGAACTTCCGGTTCCGGACGAGCGTCCGCCTCGTCTTCCCGACCGGCGGCGAGGCGCCCTTCGGCGCCGACCAGTGGCAGGTCGCGCCCGGAGCGGGCTTCAACTGGCGGCTGCCGGAGCTTGCGAACGGCGTGACCATCGCGCCCTACGTGCGCTACTTCTGGGGCTTCGGCGCGTTGTCGCCCGGCGTCACCACGGTGCGCAGGTGGAACATCTTCCCCACCGTGGACTTCGGCCTCACCGAGCGCTGGACGCTCTCCTTCTACCCGGAACAGGGCATCACCTACAACGACCGCTCGGACAAGTGGTTCGTCCCGATCGAGGCGATGCTCGTGAACCAGGTGTCGAAGACCTGGGCGTACTCGTTCGGCGGCGCCTACGCGCTCGTGAACGACGACCGGTCCTACCGCTGGCTCGTGCAGGCGCGCGTCTCGTTCTTCTTCTGACCCGGCGCCGGGGCCGGCCTCGCGCGCGATGACGGACGCCGGCGCATCGCCCGCCTGGGCCCGCGTGCGGCTCGCGGGGCTCGTGCTCGGGCCGGCACTCGCCGCGGCCTGCTATTTCGCGCTGCCGGCCGAATACACGGATGCCGCGGGCAGGCTGGCGCCGTTTCCCCACGCCGGCCGGGCGACGCTCGCGATGATGGTCTGGATGGCGGTCTGGTGGATGACGGAGGCCGTCGAGATCGAGGTCACGTCGCTCCTGCCGATCTTCGCCTTCCCGCTCCTCGGCATCATGCCGCTCGCGGTGACCACCGCGAACTACGGCGCCGACGTGATCTTCCTCTTCCTCGGCGGCTTCGTGCTGGCGCTCGCCATCCAGCGCTGGGGCCTCGACCGGCGCATCGCCTTCCTCACCCTGCGCGTAGTCGGCTCGCGGCCGCCGGCCGTGGTCGCCGGCTGCATGGGGGCCACCGCGTTCATCAGCATGTGGGTCTCGAACACCGCCACCGCGGCGATGATGGTGCCGATCGCGCTCTCGGTGGTCGACCTCGCGCTCGAGCGGCGCACGGGCAAGACGCTGCGCGAGCTCGGCGGCATCGCCCGCGACAATGTGGACGAACGCAACTTCGCGCTGGCGCTGCTCCTTTGCATCGCCTACGCGGCCTCGATCGGCGGTGTGGCCACCATCATCGGCACGCCGCCGAACGGGATCCTCGTGCGTTTCCTCGCGCAGACATACGGGATCGAGGTGCCGTTCGCGCGCTGGATGCTGATCGGCGTGCCGGTGATGCTCCTCTTCCTGCCGCTCGCCTGGTGGCTCACGACGCGCATCCTCTTTCCCACCCGGATCGGCGAGATCGAGGGCGGGCGCGCCTACATCGAGGCCGAATACCGCCGGCTCGGAGCGCTCAACCGCGGCGAGCGCGCCACCCTCGCGGTGTTCGCGGTGACGGTCTTCCTGTGGATGTTCCGGCCGCTCGTCGCGGCGATCGAGGTGGGCGGCGTCGCGCCGTTCGCGCGGCTCTCGGACACGGGCATCGCGGTGGGCGCCGCGATCGCGCTCTTTCTCTTCCCGCTCGACCGGAAGAAGGGTGTCTTCGCGATGGACTGGCCGACGGCGGCGAAGCTCCCCTGGGGCGTCCTCATCCTCTTCGGCGGCGGCCTCGCGCTCGCCTCGGCGACGGAGGCGAACGGCGTCGCGGCGTTCATCGGCGCGTACGCGCGCGGCTTCGGCGGCTGGCCCACGCTCGCGGTGATCCTGGCCGTGGTGGCGATCACCGTCTTCCTCTCGGAGTTCACGTCGAACACGGCGCAGGTGGCGACCATGCTCCCGATCCTCGCGGCGCTCGCGCCGGTGCTCGGGGTGCCGCCGGCGCTCTTGCTCGTCCCGTGCACGCTCGCGGCGAGCCTCGCGTTCATGATGCCGGTCGGCACGCCGCCTAACGCCATTGTGTTCGGCACGGGGCTACTCACCATCCCGCAAATGGTCAAGGCCGGCTTCTGGCTCAACCTCGCCGGGATCTTCGTGGTGACCGCGTTCGCCTGGTTCGTGATCCGTCCGGTGCTCGCGGTGCAGGCGGGCGGCTGAGCCTCAGCGGCCGGCCGCGCGCGCGCCGCGCTCGAGCGCCTCGGCGCGCCGCGCGATCGCGCGCGTCATGCCGCGGAAGATGAAGCGGTGGAACGGGGCGAGCGCCACCCAGTAGAGGATCCCCCACACGCCCTGCGGGTGCCAATACGCGGTCTCGACGAGGCGCGTGCCGCCTCCAGGCAGCGGCTCGAGCTCGAACTCGAGGATGCCCGCGCCCGGCGCCTTCAGGCCGAAGTTGAGCGTGAGGCGCCGCTCGGGCTCGACGCCGACCACCGTCCAGTAGTCGATCGCGTCGCCGAGGCGCACGTGCTCGGGGTCGCGACGGCCCTTCGAAAACCCCGGCCCGCCGGCGAGCCAGTCGGCGGCCTCGCGCAGCCACCAGAGGAAGCCCATGTAGTAGTAGCCGTTGTCCCCGCCGATCGAGGTCACGACCTTCCAGACGGCCGCGGGCGACGCCTGCGCATCGGCCGACCCGCCCGCCTTCTTCGCGTAGTAGGCGTAGTCGTGGCGGTACTGCCGGAAGGGGAAGGCGCCCTCGGTCCAGCGCGCCGCGACCTCGTGCCGCCGCTCGGCCGCGAGCGCCGCCTCGACCGACTCGCGGAAGGGAAGGAGCCGCATCGGCGCGAGCCGGCGCGCCGCGGCGTCGTCGGCCGGGATGTCGTGCTTCAGCCCGCCGATGAGGGAGCGGGCGATCGACGTCGGCACCGCTGTGACCAGGCCGAGCCAGTAAGAGGAGAGCGTCGGTGTGAGCAGCGGCACGCGCAGGATGAGCGGCCGCCGGCCGACCACCTCGCCGAAGATGCGCATCATCTGCTCGTAGGAGAGGTAATCGGGCCCGGCGACGTCGTAGATCCCGCCGGCGGTCTCAGCGAGCGCCGGCAGCCGCACGAGATAGTCGAGCAGGTTCGCGAGCGCGATGGGCGCGGACTTCGACTGCACCCACTTCGGCGTCACCATCACCGGCAGGTTGTAGACGAGGTCGCGGATCACCTCG
Organism: Burkholderiales bacterium; assembly: GCA_026417035.1. Lineage (GTDB taxonomy): Bacteria > Pseudomonadota > Gammaproteobacteria > Burkholderiales > SG8-39 > JAOAEA01. Next base: position 8,187 of record JAOAEA010000041.1, on the reverse strand, counting down.
TAGGCGGCGGAGCCCGGGCCGACGATGATGCCCGCGCGGATCTCGGTCACCGGCACGCGCCCCGCGCGCAGCCGGTCGCCGGTCGCCTTGCGTGAGGTGAGGTGCTCGGAGTCGGCGTCGGGCGGGACGAGGCCGCCGAGGTAGACGATGCGCCGCACGCCGGCCTCGCCCGCGGCACGCGCGAAGTTCCCGGCGGCCTCGAGGTCGAGGCGCCCGAAGTCAGGGCCGGCCGCCATCGAGTGCACAAGGTAGTACGCGAGGTCAGCGCCCGCGAGCGCCGCGCCGAGCGTCTCGGGCCGCAGCGCGTCGGCGGCCACGATCTCGACGTCGCGCCATCCCCGCGCCTCGAGCACCTTCGGGCTGCGCGCCGCAGCGCGCACGCGCAGGCCCGCGGCCGCGAGGTGCGGCACGAGATGCGTGCCGACGTAGCCGCTCGCGCCGAAGACGAGCACGCTGCGGGGGAGCGCTGCGACGGCGGATCCGGTCATGCCAAGGGGAGCGCTGGTGCGGCGTCGCGTCCGGCGGGAGGGGAATGGGTGGTCGCTGGGGACGCTCCGGCGCGGGGGTGCAAAGGGCGCGCGTCTGGGTTCGTTCCGTCAATCCCTACCGCGATAGCGCCAGCGCGCCGGCCATCACGAGGCCGTGGAGGTTCGCGGCGCCGATGGTCTGCTTGATCGCTCCGGCGAGCTTCGCCGGCTCGGCGGCGTGCGCGAGGAGCTCGCGCGCTGCGCCGAGGCTCATCGGGACGGTCACGAGCGACGCGAGGGCGAGCTTCGGCAGCGCGCCGGCGAGCACCGCGCCCGCCACCCAGGCGTAGGCGAGCCCGCCGATGGCGGCGTACGCCCAGGGCGCCCGCGCGACACCCAGCCGCACGACCCAGTGGCGCTTGCCCGCCGCCTCGTCGGCGCGCCGGTCCGGGAACTGGTTGACGAAGAGGATGTTGGTGACGAGCAGCGCGTAGCCTGCGACCGCGACCGCGGGCAGCGGCGAGAACGCGTGCCGCTGCACGTAATCGGTGCCGACGGCGATGAGGCCGAAGCCCGCCGCGATGCAGAGCTCGCCGAGCCCGCGGCTATTGAGCTTGAACGGCGTGCCCGAGTACGCCCAGCCGACGAAGCAGCCCGCCGCGCCGATCCAGAGGAGGTGCGGCCCGGACACCGACATGAGCCACAGCCCGGCGACGACGGTCGCCCCGAGCAGCGCGAGCCCGTAGCCGAGCACGGCCTCCCGCGTGAGCACGCCGTTCTGGATGAAGCGGCTGCCGCCGGTGAACGGGAAGAGCCGTTCGGTGTTGAGCCGGTCGGTGCCGTTCAGCTCGTCGTAGTAGTCGTTCAGCACGTTGGCCGACGCGTGTGCGACGAGCGCGAAGAAGGTCGAGATCGTCGCCGTCAGCGCCGAGACCGCGATGCCGTCGTGGAACGCGGCGGCGACACCGACCAGCGCGGCGACGAGCGAGACGCTGAGGAAGGGCGGGCGCGTCGCGAGCAGATAGCGGACGAAGGGGTTGGGCAGCGCGGCGAGCGTCGGTTCGGCGGGCGGCATGTTCGCGATCCTCGATGGCGCGCCCCGGTGGGCGGCGCGGCGCATCATGGCACGCCGCCGGCGGGTGCGCCAACCGCGGCTGGCCGGGCGCGGGCCCGGCGGGTGCGTGCAAAGGGCGCGCGGCGGCGCGCCAACCCCCGGAGCGCGCGATGCGACACGCGATGCCTCCCGCCCGGTGCCGGGTGCTCGCCGCGTGGTGTCGGTGCGCTGCCCCGGCCTGCTAGAATGGCGCTCGCGCCGGAACCGCCGTCCGCAGCGCTGCCGCGCACCGCCGAGCGACATCCGCGCGGGCGCCACGCCGCCTACGATGCCTCCGCCCAAGCTCGCCGCCTCTTCCGTCCCCGCACCGACGCCCTTGCGCGCGTGGTGGATGGCCGCACGCCCGGCGACGCTCTTCGTCGCCGTCGTGCCCGTGATTGTCGGCACGGCGCTCGCGTGGCGCGATGCGGGCACGGTCGATTGGAAGGTCGCGGCGGTCGCGCTCGCCGCCGCGGTCTTCATCCAGATCGGCACGAACCTCTTCAACGACGTCGGCGACTACGAGCGCGGCGCCGACGGCACCGACCGCCTCGGCCCGCCACGGCCGACCTCGCTCGGCTGGCTCTCGCCAGCGGACGTGCGTCGCGCGGCGGCGACGAGCTTCGGGCTCGCGATGGTGCTCGGCGCGTGGCTCGTTGCCGTCGGCGGCTGGCCGATCTTCGCCATCGGCATCGCCTCGGTGGCCGCCGGCATCGCCTACACCGGCGGGCCGAAGCCGATCGCCTATTCCGCGACCGGCGAGCTCTTCGTCTTCCTCTTCTTCGGCCTGGTCGCCACGGGCGGCAGTTACTACCTGCAGGCGGGAACCCTCTCGTGGCCCGCCGTCGCCGCCGGCGCCATGCTCGGGGCGCATGCCGCTGCGGTGCTCGTCGTCAACAACTACCGCGACCTCGAAAGCGACCGGCGCGCTGGCAAGATCACGCTCGCCGTGCGCATCGGCCGCCCGGCGTCGCGCGTCGAGTTCGCGGCGCTCGTCGCGGCGCCGTTCGCGATGCTGCCGCTCTTCGGGCGCGCCGTGGGGCTCGGGTGGCCGGTGTTCCTGCCGCTCGCGATCGCGCCGTTCGCGGCCTGGCTCATCCGCGAGCTCGCGCGCACGCCGATCGGCATCGGGCTGAACGGCGTGCTGAAGCGCACCGCAGTGCTCGAGCTCCTCTTCGGCCTGCTGCTCGCGGCCGCGCTCCTCGCCTGAGCCGCGGCGCGCGCCTCACGCGGTGAGCGACCTCTCCAGGACCTTCGGCAGGGAGGCGGTCGCGCCCGAGGAGCGCGAGCGCCGCATCCGGCGCGTGTTCGATACCGTCGCGCCGCGCTACGACCTGATGAACGACCTCATGAGCCTGGGCATCCACCGGCTCTGGAAGCGCGCGTTCGCGCGCATGGCGGCGCCGCGGGCGGGCGAGGTGATCGTCGACCTCGCCGGTGGCACGGGCGACGTCGCGCGGCTGATGGCGGCGCCGGACCGGACCGTCGTCGTGTGCGATCCGAGCACGCGGATGATGGCGGCGGGGCGCGCGCGCCGCCTCGCGCACGTCGCCTGGGTCGCGGGCGCCGGCGAGGCGCTGCCCTTTCGCGACGCCACGCTCGACGCGCTCACCATCGCCTTCGGCATCCGCAACGCCACCGACATGCGCGCGGCGCTCGCCGAGATCCGGCGCGTGCTCAAGCCGGGCGGGCGGTTCCTGTGCCTGGAGTTCTCGCGCGCCGCCGCGCCGGTCCGGCCCTTCTACGATCTCTTCTCGCTCACGCTGATCCCGCGCCTCGGCGCGCTCGTCGCGCGCGCACCCGAGGCCTACACGTACCTCGTCGAGTCGATCCGCCGTTTCCCCGACCAGGAGACGATGAAGCGCCTCATCGAGGAGGCCGGCTTCGCCGACGTGCGCTACCGCAACTTCTCCTTCGGCATCGCGTGCGTGCACGCGGGCCTGAAGCCGCGCGGCTGAGCGCACCGTGACGCTGCTCGCCGGGCTGCGCGAGCGCGCGCGCTTCCTGAAGCAGGAAACGCTCGCCCTGTACCTGGCGGTGCGCGATCCGCGCACGCCCTGGTACGCGAAGCTCCTCGGCGTCGTCATCGTCGCCTACGCGCTCTCGCCGGTGGACCTGATCCCGGACTTCATCCCGGTGATCGGCTACCTCGACGACCTGGTGCTCGTCCCCCTGGGCATCGCGCTCCTCCTGCGCCTCGTCGACCCCGAGGTGATGGCCGAGGCGCGGCTCGCCGCCGCGGAAGCGGTCGGCAAGGCGAAGCGCACCGCCCTCTGGGCCGCGGCCGTGGTGGTGGCGATCTGGCTGCTCGTCGCCTGGGCCGCGGTGCGCTGGGCGATGCAGGCGTTCGCGGCGGGCTGAGCTCAGCGATAGAGCGCCGAGGCGTCGACGTAGATCTGGTAATGGCGGATCCGGCCGTCCGCCATCTCGAAGTGGGTCGCGAACGGCACGGTGAGCGAGGATCCGTCGTGGCGGACGTAGGTGACGATGCCGCGCGACCAGACGGCGTCGCCGTCGGTGGCGGTGCCGCGCACCTCGTGCGCGAGGCCGCGGATGCTCGCGAAGAACGCCGCGACCGCGTCGCGCACCGCCGCGCGCCCGGTCACCGCGGGCGCGTTCGCGAACACGAAGGCGCATTCGTCGGCGAGGAAGCCGGCGAAGCGGTCGACGTCCTTCGCGTCGACCGCGGCGAAGAGCTCGTCGATCCAGTCGGGGCGATGGCCCACGGGCGCCTCCGTCAGAGGCCTTGCACGATGACGAAGTTGCCGGTCGCCGCGCCCGAGCGTGCCGCGCGCGCCACGGCGTACTCGGGCGAGTGGTAGAAGGCACGCGCGCGGTCGAGGTCCGGGAACTCCAGGATCACCAGGCGCCGGGGCGTCCAGGTGCCTTCGAGCGTCTCGTGCGCGCCGCCGCGCACGAGGTAGCGGCCGCCGTACTTCGCGATCGCCGGCGGCGCGAGCTTCTTGTACTCCTCGTATCGCACGGGGTCGGTCACGTCCACGTCGGCGATGATATAGGCGGGCACTCGGTCCTCCTCAGCGTATCGCGAGTTGCAAGGCGAGGCCGGCGGCGCCCGAGGCGAGGATCACCGGGATCATGCCGGCCCGGAGCCGATAGAGTGCCACGAACGCCGCCGCGCCGGCGAGCGCCGCGAACCATTCGAACGGCCCGTCGAACCCCCGCGGCCACAGCACGTGGTAGGCGAAGAAGAGCGCGAGGTTCACGATCACGCCGACGACCGCCGCGGTGATGCCCGTGAGCGGCGCCGTGAAGCGCAGGTCGCCGTGCGTCGATTCGACGAGCGGGCCGCCGGCGAGGATGAAAAGGAACGATGGCAGGAACGTGAAGAACGTCGCCACCGCGGCGCCGGCGAGGCCGGCCCAGGCGAGCGCATCGGGGCCGAACAGCGCCTTCGTCCAGCCGCCGACGTAGCCGACGAACGCGACGACCATGATGAGGGGGCCGGGCGTGGTCTCGCCGAGGGCGAGGCCGTCGATCATCTGTGCCGCGGTGAGCCACTGGTGCTCGGCGACCGCGCCCTGGTAGACGTAGGGGAGAACCGCGTAGGCGCCGCCGAAGGTGACGAGCGCGGCTTTCGTGAAGAACCAGCCCATCTGGGTGAGCGCGCCGTCCCAGCCGAAGCGGAGCGCGAGGAAACCGAGCGCGCCCGCCCACGCCACCACGAACGCGGCCGCGACGAGCGCGAGCCGCTGCCAGCGGAACCGCGCGTGGGCCGGCGGCGGGGTGTCGTCGTCGATCAGCGCGCCGCCGCGGCGGGCGGCGGCCGCGCCGTGGCCGCCGCCCGGTGCGAACCTCTCGGGCGCGAGCCGCCCGCCGAGCCAACCGATCGCGCCGGCGCCGGCGACGATCGCGGGGAAGGGGACGCCGAAGGCGAAGATCGCCAGGAACGCGGCGCCGGCGACGAGCCACAGCAGCCGGTTCCGCAGGGCGCGCGACCCGATGCGATAGGCCGCGAACAGCACGATCGCGGTCACGGCCGGTTTGATGCCGTAGAGGAAGCCCGCGACCGCGGGCACGTCGCCATAGCGCAGGTACACCCACGTCAGCCCGGCCAGGATGAAGAGCGAGGGCAGCACGAAGAGGCCGCCCGCCACGATGCCGCCCCAGGTGCGGTGCATCAGCCAGCCGATGTACGTCGCGAGCTGCTGCGCCTCCGGGCCCGGGAGCACCATGCAGTAGTTGAGCGCGTGGAGGAAACGCCGCTCCGAGATCCAGCGCTTACGCTCGACGAGGTCGGCGTGCATGATCGCGATCTGCCCCGCCGGCCCGCCGAACGAGACGAAGCCGACCTTGAGCCAGTAGGCGACGGCCTCGGCGAAGGAGACCCGCGCGGGCGCCACGGCGTCCGGTCCCGGGCCGCTCATCGCCCGCCGTCCTGCGCGAAGAGCGTCGCGTCGTGGGTTTCGCCGCGCGCGTCGCGGCACCAGGCGTACAGCGCGTCGTACACGATCAGGCCGTGCGCGAGCATCGCGAGGTCGTCGCGATGCAGCACCGAGAGCCCGAGCGAGACGGCGAGGAGCCCGCTCGCCTGCGCCGCGAGCTCGAGGCGGCCCGTGTCGGCGGCGCGGACGATCCGGGCGAGCGCCCCGAGCGCGTCGTCGGCGAGGCCGAAATCGTCGATGAACGCGTCGAAGCTGCAGCGGTCGCCACGGTGCGAGAAGCGCACGCCCGGAACGTCGTAGGGGACGGCGTGCTCGCGCGCGGCCGCGGCCGGCACGTCGGCGGACGGGACGTACAGGAACTCGGCGCGCGGGTCGATGAAGCGCCGGACGAGCCACGGGCAGGCGATGCGATCGATCTTGGGGCGCTCACGGGTCACCCAGCGCGAGCGGGAGCCGGGGGCGAAGCCGAGCTCGGCGAGCAATGCGGCGGTGCGGGGAGAGGCGACGGTGTCCATGTTCCATCCTCACGGCAGTGATGGGCCGCAGCGCTTGGACGGGACACCGTCTTCGGGAGCGCGGGGAGTCTGCGCGCCCCCGCTGGCCGCCGACCATACACCGGGCGGGCGGCGGCCGCAACCTCAGCCGGCGAGCGCGTCGAGCGACACGGGCCGTCCGGCGCCGCGTGCATCGTAACCGGCGAGGTGGGCGGCGATGCCGCGCACGAGCGGTCCGCGGAGGATTGCGAGGAACCTCCGCAGCGCCGGCGTGCCGAGTGACTTCGCGCGCACCGCGAGAAGATAGCGCTCGCGCGCGACGGGCACGAAGCCGAGCCCGAACTCGGCGGCGGCCGCGCGCAGCCCGAGGCCCACGTCCGCCGTGCCCGCTGCGACCGCCCCGGCGACGGCGCCGTGCGTGCGCTCGGCCGAGTCGAAGCCGGGAATCGCCGCGGGACCGAGGCCGGAACGGGCGAGCAGCGCATCGGCGAGGAGCCGCGTCCCGGAACCGGGCTGACGGTTCACGAAGCGGAGCTTCTTTCGCGCGATGTCGGCGAGGCTCTTCACGCGCCGCGGGTTGCCGGCCGGGACGATCAGCCCCTGCTCGCGCTCCGCGAGGGCGACGAGCCGGTCGCGCCGCGGATCGAGCCAGCGCGCGCACGCGGACCGGCCGTCCGCGTCGAGCGCGCCCGCCGGGACGTGGAAGCCGGCGATGTCGGCGTCCCCGCGCGCGAAGGCCGCGAGCGCCTCCAGGCTGCCGGTGAACGCGAGCTCGAGATCGAGACCGGCGGAGGCGGGCAGCGCGTCGCGCAACTGTGCGAGCAGCAGGTCGTGGCTCGCCGCCAGACGCAGGCGCGCGCGCCCGACCGGGGGCGGACCGAGTTGTACGGCCGCCCGGGCGAGCCCCGCACGCAGGCCGCGCTCGGCGCGCGCGAGCGCTGCGACCAGCGCCTCGCCCGTGGGCGCGAGGCGCGCGCCCCGGCCGCGCTCGAGCACGGCGAGCGGCGCGCCGAAGCGCTCCGCGGCGTCCCGCAGGAGGTCCCACGCGGCGCGATACGAGAGCTTCGCTTCGCGCGCCGCGGCGCCGAGCGTCGCGTGCCGCACCAGCGCGTCGAGCAGCGCCACGAGGCGCGGGTCCAGCGCCTCGCCGCCCCGTTCCGGGAGCGTCCAGACGACGCGCGGCTCGAGCTTCATAACGGAATTATGCAATAGAACACATATTTGAACGAAGGCCCCGCACTCTTACACTGCCGGCCGGTTCGTTCTGGAAATCCGGCGCGTGGCTGCATAGGACATCGCGCGCCGGGCGGGTTTCGCGCCGCTCGCCCGAAAGCGCATCCTTGGACACGTTCGGTCAGGCGGCCCGCCAGGCGGCGGGCCTCGTCGCCGGGCTCGACCCGGCGCTTCTCGAGATCGTCGGGCTCAGCCTGCGGGTGAGCCTCGCGGCGCTCGCCCTCGCGGCGGTGGCCGGGCTCGCCCTCGGCGCGGTCGTCGCGGTGGCCGAGTTCCCCGGGCGGCGCGCGGTGATCGTCGTCATGAACGCGACGCTCGGCCTGCCGGCAGTCGTCGTCGGCTTGGCCGTGTACCTGCTCCTCTCGCGCGCCGGGCCGCTCGGCCCGCTCGGGATCCTCTTCACGCCCGCGGCGATGGTGATCGCCCAGGCGGTGCTGGTGACGCCACTGGTCGCGGCGCTCTCGCGGCAGACGATCGAGGACGCGTGGCGCGAATAC